>JAUJNJ010000160.1 GCA_030448225.1 Phycisphaerae bacterium | reverse complement strand
CGGCGGTGGCAAACCATTGGGCAGGGCCGAAGCCTTGGGGATGTGTGAGGGCTGCGGATGGCGACCCGAGCTGAACGTCAACGGCTCTGCCGGAGCGAAGGCGCCGGTGCGGTCGTACATCGCCTTCCAGTCCGAGGGACCGAACCACGGCACGTCGATCGCGTAGGGCACGTCGCGCGCGACCTGCGCCAGGTGCCGGCGGGCGAGCGTGCGGACCGGGATCCGCAGCGGCGCCAGCCCCGGCCGCGGCACGGTGACGTGCGACGCGCCGATCGTGATGTCCTGCGGCTTCACCCCCATCGCCGCGCACGCCAGCGACAGGCCGAGCTGCGGGTAGAGCCGCCCTTCGGACTCCAGGAACAGCGCCATCGAGCGGGCGGTGCCGTCCTCGGACTGCGGGTTGTCGACGAACCCGGTGAACGCGGCGGCGCGGACGAGCGGGTCGATCGGCACGCTGGCGGGGGCGGCGTGGAACGGCGGCGTCGAGAGCGCGGGCGGGACCGGGCGCGCCAGCCCGCGGAGGGCGGCCATCGCGGTGGCGCGGCGCAGCTGCGTGTCGAACAGCCGGGTGAGCGGGCTGCGCACGCCGGGCCTGACGCCCGGCAGGACGCGCCGCAGCAGGGCGTCGGGCGCGTCCGCCGCCGCCGCCGCCGCCGCCGGACCGGTCGCCTCGGTGCTGGCGGTCGCGGTCGCGGTTGCCGGGTTGGCGCCGCCGGCGCGGGCCATCTCCACCTCGATCCGGCGGTACATCGCGTCGCGGCGGGCGGGGAGGTACTCCTCGGCCACCTTCTGCTCGAGCTTGGGGTCGTGCCACCCGACGCCGCGCAGCCGGCGGACGACCTCGTCCTCCGGCATCTCCAGGTCGGCGACGAGCAGGTCGTGGACCGCGCGGTGGACCGGGCGGGCCTGGGGCACGGTGAACGGGAACGACGCCGGCACGAGCACGTTCCCCAGCCGCTCGAGCGACGCGGCGAACAGCTCGTCGTGGTCGACCGAGCCGAAGGTGCCGTCGGGCTCGCGGACCCACTCGGGCCGCTGGTGCTCGGAGAAGATCAGGTCGAGCCCGACCGCCGCCGGGCGCGCCAGCGCCAGCTCGTCCATCACCTGCGCGAGCGTGCCGCGGTCCCAGGGCCAGCGCTGGATCGTCTCCAGGGCCGCGTCGTCGATGTCAAGGTGGACGAGGCGGTCGGTCGGCGGGGGCATGAAGTACTGGCACCGCTTGACGCGCTCGTCGAACAGCCACCGCTCGAGCGGCCCGAGCTTGCCGAGGCCGTCGGCCGCCATCACCGCGAAGGTGAGCAACAGGCCGGCGACGGCGGTGCTGCTGAACAGGTTACGGTTGAGTCGAATCATCCTTGATCCCGGGAAGATGAGGGTAAATCGCTAGTCCAAGACCACCGGCCGCAGGCCCTGCCGGCCCGCGGCGAAATGGGGGCCGGCGGGTGTTCCCGATCGGGTCTCACTCGTTCGTTTTGCGGTGTCGCCGAGGTCTGGAGCGGCGACGTTCCGCATGCTTTGCGTCGATCGGGCGAGGCGGCACGATGACCGGCCCCGCCGCGGGCACGTCCGGGAATACCGGGCGTAGACGGTTTAGATCGGCCGAACCGGGCTTTCGCGTCCTGTGGAACTCGTGCGGTTCCGAACCATTTTCACGTCCCGCGGCCGTCGTCCGCCGTTCGGGTCGCCGGCCCGACGTCCGCTCCCGTCGGGCGCGGTTGTGACGACGCCCCGGCGGCTTCCTGCGGCGAAGCGGCCGGGGCGTCCGTTGATGCGGGTTGGGCGACGGTGCCGGCGCTCAGCGCTTGCGGCCCACCGGCTTCGACTGCCGGGCGCCGGAGAATGCCTTCACGCGGGTCTCGCGCCGCCGTTCCTGCTTCCGCGTCAGCTTCATCGCCCGGGCCGTCTCCCGCGCGTTCTTCGGCGCGAGCTTGCGGGCGGTCGAGCCGGCGGCGGCGACGGCGGCGGCGTCGAGCGTTTCGTCGGGGACCTCGGGGGCGCCGAACGTCGGGTCCTCCAGGGCCGGCACCGGCGGCACGAGCACCACGGTCGACTCCGTCGCGTCGGGGGCGACGTCGCGGCGGAACCCCTTGGACCGCACGAGCGCGCCCCCCTCGTCGAACGAGTAGAGCGTCAGCTTCTCGTCGCCGAGGTACGCGTTGAACCGCACGTCGGCCGTCGTGTCGGCCGAGTTGTTGAGCGCGGCCAGGCCGTAGACGGCGGCGGGGAACTGCCCGGGCCAGAAGCTGATCTCCTGCCCGCCGTTGGGGCCGCCGCGGTGGTTGAGCGCGATCCGCCCGCCGCTGGAACTCGTCTCGAGGCCGAACCCGGGGTAGATGACGGTCTCGGGGACGAACACGTTGCCGAGCAGCGTCTGGAGCGGGTCGCCGCGCTGCACGGTCGTGACGATGTCGACGTCGGCGTTGCCCTGCCAGCGGACGACGAAGTTCAGCACGCCCGGCAGCGTGCGGACGAGTTCGGCGTCGGTCCGGGGGCCCGGCCCGCCGCGGACGACGGGGATGTCGACGTTGGGCTCGTAGGTCAGGATCGCGCCGCGCGAGACCTCCGACGCGATCAGCGACGACTCCGACTCGGTGCGTGCCGCCGCCACGTTCGGGTCGACGACCGACTCGACGAGCGCCGTCTCGGCCGACCCGCGGGCGCCGCGGGCCTTGCCGCCCTTGCCGACGCCCATCTGCCGCTTGGCGTAGCGGTACGTGGCCTGGCCGGTGAACGTCTGCGCCTGCGGCGTAAACGGGGGCTGGTCGTAGAGGCTCACGCTCGTGCCGCGGACGGCGAGCGTGCTGCTGGGGCTGCGGATCGTCGACTCGTGCTCGCGGCCGGCGGCCTCGATCGCGTAGTCGGTCCGGCCGTACTTCATCACGAGGTCGGTCTTGACCTTCGTGCCGGTCTGCATCGCCTCGGCGATCTTCACGGTGCCGAGGCGGTCGAGCACGATCGTCTGGTCCGGCGGGATCGTGCAGACGACGCTGCTCTTGGGCCCGGTGCGGAACTCGGCGCCGGCCGTCACCTCCATGCCGGGCGCGGCCTTCTTCCACGGCTCGCCGGCCGACCCCCGGACCTGCACGAGCCCCTTCACCTCGTTGATGATCACCGTCATCGCCTCCGCGGCCTCCCCGCCGGCCGCGGGGGCGGTCGCGGCGGGCGCGTCCGTCGGCGATGGCGGGGCGGCGTCCTGCAGGGCGAACGCGCGGCCCGGCAGGCACGCCAGCAGAGCGGCGGCGGTGACGGCGGTCGCGAGGGCAAGCGAGGTCCGGCGACGCGGGGCGGGTCGAACGATCATGGTGAACTCCATCTTCCTTGACGTCCCAGGATGCAGAACCAACATCCGATGTCGATCTTCGTCCGTGACGGCAGACACGCCCTCGCGGATGTGGTTGGTCCGCGGCGGCACCGCCGGCGCGGTGTCGCAGTCAGTTCGCTGGGCCCGGCCACTCACGCGGTCTTTCCGCTGCCATGCTTTCGCCTCCTCACACGTCGGCACGTGGGGCCCGTCGGCGACAGCACGGCGTCACGCCGTTACGGTGGCGGACGCTATTTTATCGGTCGCGTGCGTATAACCAATTTGAGCCGCATGAATGCGGTGGAAACCCAGCAGCGACTTCATTCCTACAAAATATTGCCCGATTTCTACTAGCCGGTTCGGTCGAGCAGGTGCACATTAATAACGAAGACGTTCTTTAGGCGAAGCCACGGTTCGCTTGCCGTCTTAGAACGTGAATCTCCGCATCGGGAGCGGTGGGCGCCGCCCGTTGAGGGGCTTCCGAAGTGGGCGGAGTCGAAAGGGAAGTTCATGCGTCTGGACCGTTTCGACGATCGTCGCGATGCCGCGGCCGACCCCTTCCACCACGCGACGGACCACGGCTTTCTCCTGAACCGCACGTCGCCCCGCGCCCGCCCGCACACCCGCCCCGGCGCGCGCCATCGTGTCGCCGAACGGGCCGGCCGCAAGATCCCCACGAAAGCCGGCGGTTGGCGCGGCGACACGGCGTTCCCGAACTCGGCGTGATCCTCCGCGCCGCTCGTTGCGTCTGCCTTCAACTGCTCCGGGTCCTCCCATGGTCACGTCGCGCCACTAATTGCTTATCCGAAACCAGCAGCGGGCCCTTCGGGCCTGCGGCGAAACGGGGGAGGTCGAGTCGTTCTCAGCGGCGACGTCGTCTCCCGAGAAGCCGATCGCTGCGACCTGCGCCTGACGAAGCATCATCGGGCGCGAACGTCAATCTGGCGGGTGTCGCAGCCCGTCGCTTACCGTCCGAGTCCGCCCGCGCCGTCGCGTCACTCCGCGACCGGTTCCTGCGTGCCGGGGCCGGCCTCGGGGGCGGAGGTGCGGAAGCGCTCGGGGTTGAGCAGGCCCGGCGGGGCGATGTTCGACGCCTCGGCCGCGCCCTCGCGCTGGAAGTCCTCGAACTTGCCCATGATCCCGAGGAACTCGGTGCCGCTGAACGTCTGGTTCGGGCTGCTCGGCGGGTAGAGGTCGAGGTACTGCAACTCGCGCGTCGCGTAGCGCGGCGTCGGGCCGAACACGCGCATCGCCCAGCCGCCCTTGATGTCCAGCGCCTTGGTGATCGCGACGGCGAGCGTCCCGCGGTCCACCGCGCGCTCGGCCGGCCGGTCGAACCCGCGCGGCAGCAATCCGCGCGATTTCAGGATCTCAACGCGGCCCGCGTAATCCTGCGCCGGGTCCTCCCCGTCGAGGTAGAGCAGCAGCCCGTGGAACGCGTCGTCGTTGCTCGTCACCGGCCGCTCCGCGAGCTGGTGCCAGAACTCCATCTGCGCGTCCGGCTCGTTGCCGCCGAGCTCGGAAACGAGCGACTGTTCGACGCGGGCCGACTGGCAGCCGGCGACCGCGCCCAGCGCGAGGACCGAAACAGCGACGAAGGGGAGGGCGGAAGCGACGAAGCGACGAAGCGACGGAGCGACGAAGGGTGAGGCAGGGATGCGTCCCCGCCCGCCCCTGCGTGCCTCC
>JAUJNJ010000015.1:73201-80853 GCA_030448225.1 Phycisphaerae bacterium | reverse complement strand
TCGGAGCCTCGCACCGAGGACGTAGGGGCCGGCCCCGAAGGACCGGCGATCCGGAGCTGGCGGCGCGCAAGAGAAGATCAGGCGCGGGGGACGACACTCCACCAACCGAGACACACGCGCCAGAACTCTCCGCTGGCACTCACAACGGGAGAGACCGAGCGAGCACCAGACGAGTCGGAGTAGGGTGTATATATCGTGGTCCGCCTGGTTGTTTACAATGAGTCGGCGCTGCTCCGCGTGGCGCCGCACTCGTTCGGCGGAAGTGAACCGGATTGGCCGCATCAGATGGAGGCCCTTTTGGATCGGAGCTGCGAGGCGATGGGGCTGCCACGCGATGCCCGGGGCACGACCGCGCCCCGGCGAGCGGGGCGGTCAGCCTCATCACCGCCGGTGCCCGTCCCGGTAATCGACCCATTCGACGTTCTAGCGGACGCCCGGATGGCATTTGTCGCAGAAGCGCTCGTCCCGAGCCGGGCCGAGGCCGCCATCGCCGAGGCGATCACGCCGGCAGAGCAAGCACCTCACCTGCGGCTCCGCGGGGTCCGGGTCACGCGGCACAAGCCGGGTCGACGCTGTCTCATCGAGTATGAGTTCGACGGCCCCGGCGCGGCCGAATCGCTGACGGTCGTGGGCAAGGTCCGCGCGAAAGGGCTGGACGAGCCGTCACACCGCGTGCTTCGGTCCCTTTGGGAGCAAGGCTTCGAGGACGTCAGCCCCGACGGCCTTTCCGTCCCCCGGCCGCTCGGGATGATCCCGCGGTTCAACATGACCCTTCAGCAAAAGGTCCCGGGCGTCCCGTTGGCACTAATGGTCGGCGGCCCGGAGGGCGTCGCGTTCGTCCGCCGCGCCGCCGACCTGATACACAAGCTGCACGCGACGCGGCTGCGATCGCCGCGTCGCCACGGCATCAACGACGAGGTCCGCATCCTGCACGAGCGCCTCCCGCGCGTCGCCGACGCCGACCCGCGACTCCGACCGCCGATCGACCGGCTCCTCGCCGCGTGCGAACGAATCGCCTTCGCACGAAATGCATCCGCGGCGGTGGCGGCGACCGGCATACACCGGGACTTCTACGCCGATCAAGTGGTCGTCGACGGCGGGCCGGACGGCCGGCTCTACCTCCTCGACCTGGACCTGTTCGCCGAGGGGGACCCTGCGCTGGACGTGGGAAACTTCGTGGCGCACCTGACGGAACTCGCGCTGCGCACTACGGGTGACGCGACGGCCTTCGCCGGACACGAACGGGCGATGGTCCAGCGGTACGCGGAACTGGCGAACGGTGGCGGCGACTTGCTCTACAACATAGGGGCGTACGCGTGCCTTACACTCGCGCGTCACGTCCACATCAGCACGCTCTTCCCGGACCGCCGCCCGTTCACGTCCGCCCTGCTGGAGTTGGCGGAACGGCGCGTATCCGCTCTAGAGTCGCAGGCGTGATCGAGCGGCCGCGCTTCGACTCAACGGCTGGTAAGCTCGGTCGATGATTGTGGCGGCTGTGGCCGTGGACCCGCTCCCACCGCCAGAGCCGCCTCAGACGCGGCAGCTCGAACGAAAGCGGCGGTTTCGCATCGGCGGGCGCGAGGATCACATCGTGCGCATCTTCCTCCTGTGGCGATACGTCGGTGAAGCCGTGGCCGCGCCGGACGCCCAACGCGTGGCCTCCGGGCTTCGTTCGGTCTTTCTGCCGATCGTCGGCGCCGCACCATCCGCGCGGATCCTCCACACCTCGGGCGCGACGCTGGTTTCGCTGGAATGGCCGACGCGCGGGTGGAAGCCGCCGTTCTTCCAGGAGGATGACCGGACGTGGGCGCTCGCGGGCGACTACCCACTCAACGGGCGGGCGGCGCTGGCGGCGAGCGGCGTCGCGTTCGGCGAGCACGACTTCCTGCCTTCGCTCGGCCGCAAGTTGCAGGAGGATCCGCGGCCCGTCCTCAAAGAGCTGGCGCCGCCGTTCTCGCTCATCTGGTCGTCGCCCGAGACCGGGGACGTGCTCCTCCAGAACGACGGGCTCGGCCAGTCGCAGCTGTTCGAATACGAGGACGGCCCGCTGTGGGCCGTCAGCAACAAGATCACGGCCTTCCGCGCCCTCGGCGTCGAGCTGAAGCCGGACCCGGAGCAGTGGGCGGTCCGCGCGACGCTGGGGTGGTTTCCGCTCGACACCACGGGGTACGGGAAGACGCGGTTCGTGCGGCCGGCCACGCAGATACGGATCGACGCCGGCGGGGTCCGCCGTGCGGAGTTCGACGTGCTTTCCGAGTGGGTCTGCCCGGCGCAACTGTCGCGCGAGCAGGGCTTGGAACTGGCGCGGGAGTCGCTGCTGTCGCACGTGAAGGGGTGCCTGCCGCTCTGGGAGAACCCCGAGGTCGGCCTGACGGGCGGGTGGGACAGCCGGGCCGTCGCGTCGACGCTTCGCGTCATCGGCGCGGACTTCAGGGCCGGCGTTCGGGGCGTGGCGGGGCGGCACGACGTGACGATCGCGCGCGAGTTGGCGCGGCTCGGCGGCTTTGATCTGGCGGTGCACGCCGCCGGCGGGCTGCCGCCCGACAGCGTCGCCGGCTGCCGCCGCGGCATCTCGCTCGCCCTCGGCTGGCAGGGCGGGCACGCGGCCGCACACCGGCATAAGACGTTCCTCGCCGGCGGCGCCCTCCTAAAGCCACGGCGGGTGAGCGTCACCGGCCAGCACGGCGAGATCGGCCGGCGGGAGCGTGCGCTGTTCAGCGACGAACGCGGGCGGGAGATTCTCGCGGCCCGCCTGAGCCCGTCGGCCTACGAGGCCGAGGTGAAGCGGGAACTCGTCGCCGACATGCCGCCGTTCCTCCGGCCCTCTCTCCGCGACGGCGTCCGCCGCGCGATCCTCGCGGCGTACCACCAGGCCGACCGGTACGGCCTTACCGGAATGGGCCGGGTGGACTTCTTCTGCCTCCACGAGTTCACCCGCCGCAAGGGCGCGGCCGTGCACGCGTGGCAACCCCGGCTGGTCGTCGCCCCGTTCCTCAACCCCGGGTTCATCCGCGCCGTCTTCGGCTACACCGACCGGACCGACCCGAACTCGTTCCACCGCCACATCATTGGCGCGAACGCGCCCGACTGGGCCGACGTGCCGTACTACGAGGATCTGGAAATGGGACGGACGGCCTCGCCGGGGACCACCGATCTGTCGACCCCGCACTGGGCTTGTCCCACTGGCCGTGAGAATTACGACGGGTCGCAGTACTGGCAGACGGTGGGGCGACCGCTGATCGACGAGGCGCTCGCGCACGGCGGGTTCTGGACGGACGTGTTCGACCCCGACCTCGCAGCCCGGCTTTGGACGGCGAACCCGGACCTGCTGGCCATTCTTGACCTGCTCCCGAGGGCGATCTAAAGAAGCGGGAACGTCGCGCGAGGGCCGCGGTCGCCAGCGTCTAGGCGCGCAACGCCCTGCTCGTCGAGTGGGCGGAGGAATGGCGGTGGGGCTCGCCGGGATGCCGCCACCGCGCCGGCCACCGCCTTCACCCGGTGCTGCCCGAGTGGCCGGTCGAGCACCGGGTCCGGGTCGTCAAAAGCAAGGACGAGCAGGATCTGGCGACGCCGGCAAACCCGGAACGTGGGTTACCCGCACGATCTGGTACTTTGACCCGGGCGACACGACGAGCGGCACGCCGGACGTGCGCGTGAAGCACACGTACGACCCGCCGGCCGCTGGGCATCAGGACACGGCGGTCAACATCAAGCAGCGGATCGCGAAGGACCGGGCGAACGCTCACCCACGGAAGACGAAGCCGATGGGGCCGTCGGACCCAGCCACGGAGCCGGAGGCGGCGTTCGAGTCGAAGCCGGACGTGGCGTGGCTCGCCAGCGACGGCGACTCCTCCGAGCCCCGGTCGGTCACGGAGACGGTAAAGGTGCCGTCGCGCCGCCCCCGCAGTTCTAGCGCAGCACCACGTACATCGCGTTCGCCGGCAGTTCCACCGTCACCGCGCCACCCTCCCGCCTCACCGGCACCTCTTGCGCCGCGTAACCCTCGACCGTTAACAACGTCGCCTTCGTCACCGAGGCGTTCGTCACCGTCACCCGCACCTTCGTCTCCGCCACGAGTCGCGGGGGCTTGCCCGTGTTGGTGACCTGCTCGCCCTCGATCTTCTGCTTCTCGAACTCGAACACCACCGGCTTCGTCTCCCACCCGGTCAGGCGCTCGGTCGTCCCCGCCTGGATCAGCAGCTTCTTCGAGGTGGCGATCGGCTGCTCGTCCATCGAGACGACCTGCACCGTCGCGTAGTCGTTCTGCGAGTCGATCGTCACGTCGGCGAGCTCGAACGTCGACCCCGCCGCCTTCAGGAAGCCGGCGACGCCCTGCGATTGTGGCGCGTCGACCCGGCAGATCCCGCGGCCCCAGTCCCAGGCGATCTGTCCGTTGCTGGCGAGGATCGTCTTCTCCGCGCCCTTCAGGTACGGCGAGAGGTCGAGCGCCTTCGTCTTCCGCGCGTCCCCGCCGCTCACGCTCTCGACCCGCCCCACCAGGAACGCCGCCCGGCTCGTCCGCCCGTCCGGGCGCTTCGGGCTCGACAGCTCGGCCGCCGCGGTCCCGCCCACGCCGTAGATCTCGTTGTCGTCGACCTGCGGCGGCTTGCGGTCCCACAGGTCCGCCAGCGGACGCTCCTCGTGCAGGACCGTTTTGCGCGGCTTGACGTAGCCGAGCCGGTACGTCAGCGCGTTCGCGGGGAACATGCCGATCATCATCGGCGTGGAGCAGCTCCACTTGAACGTCGGGTGCGAGCCGTTCACCGTCCACCACGGCATCTGCGGGTCGAGGTTCCACGTCGCGTCGGTCGCGCTGAACCAGACGACCGCGTCCAGCCCGCTCAGCGACTGATACGCGGCCACCAGGAACGGGCCCTCGCTTTGATAGAGGTTCGGGTGCTTCCAGCTCGTCTCGGTCACGATGAACGGGTGCCCCGCCCGCTGCCGGAAGTTCACCGGCAGCTCCAGCGGCTTGGTCAGGCACGACTCGTTGACGATGTGGTGCCCCGCGTCGACGCGGTAGCCGTTGTGCTCCCCGACGTGCTGGTAGTCGCTGCCGTAGTACTCGTTCTCCGCGTCGACCTGCAGCGCGGCGTACGTGTACCGCTCGATCTCCTTCAGCTTCGCGTCGTCCGCCGTGCGCCAGTTGGTGGCATTGAGGAGTTGCTTCACGCCCAGCTCCTCGCGCAGGTACTTGCCGGCGTCGGCGTAGAACTGCCGCTGCACCTCGCCCATGAACTGCGTCTGGTCCCGGACGCGTTTGGCGATGCCGCCGGTCCAGTCCTGCGTGAGGTGCCAGGACCCGAGGATCGCGACGACGCCTTTCGCGACGTCGTCGCCCTCCTGCTTGTCCTTCTCCCACGCGTCGAACGCCTTCGCGACCGAGCCGTACTTCGTCGTCAGCCATTTCGCGAACCGCTCGCCGAGCATCGCGTGCTGCGCCTTGGGCATCGCCGCGAACGTCCAGAAGAGCAGGCTGTCCTCGTTGTGCACCTGCAGGATTGCGACGGTCGGGTCGTCCTTGATCGCCTTTTTCGTGTGCGGGTTGACGCGCGTGTAGAGCGCCCGGGTCCACGCGCGGTAGCCGGCCTGCATCTTCGGGTCGATGAAGATCGCGCCCCACGGGTTCTTGGTTCCGTCCTCGAACCCCGCCAGGCCCCAGCTCTTGGGCGTCGGGTGGTGGCCGTAGTACGGCGAGATCAGCAGGTAGATCCCGTTCTGCTTCGCGGCCTTCACGAATCGGAAGATCCCCTCGATCTCCTTCTCGTTCACGTCCGTGACGGCCGACCCTTCCTCGGTCGCCGCGACGGTCGCGTGAAGCCGCACGAGGTTCACGCCCATCTTGGCGAGGAACCGGCAGTGCGTGTCGACCTCCTCCGGCGACTTGCGGTACACGTCGCTCCCGACCGCCCAGAACCGCAGCGGCCTCCCGTCGCCGCGGACGAAGTCGTTGCCGTCCTTCGACAGGCGGACGAACCCGGTTTCCCCGGATTCCTTCTCGTTCAGGGAGCGCAAGTCGAGCAGTGCGTCGTCCGTGAACCGGTCGGGCTTCGGCTCGAACGTCCACGTCCCCTCCTGTGCCCTCAGACGGCCGGCGGTGCAGAGCAGCAGGAGGGTGACGGACGTGAACGCGGTGATGATTCTTCGCATACGGCTTCGTCTCCAGGTGCGCCGACGTCGTGCCGGGCGAGGCGGGATGATACCGTCCGAGGCACGGGCGGGCACGGGGGCGAGCGGCACCGCCTGACGGCGGCGGCGCGGGAAGGGGCCGACCGGTCGCCCGCGCGGGCGCCATTTTGGGGCGGGGCCGCCGGGCCGGCGGCGCCCGGCCGACGGTACCGCACGTGCGCGTGATGGCCTCCGGGACGCGCCTCGGCCGCGGCGGGCCCTTCGTGACCGCCGTATCGTGGAAGCGGCGGAAGGAGTAGAGTCCGGAACAGGAGTGATACGATCTCATGATCTACAGCAAGTTTGGAACCGAACTCACGCTCGTCAGCAGGACCGAGGACGCCGGCGGCCGGACGTCCGTGCAAGCCACGTCGGACGGCACGGCGGACGTCCGGGAGTACCCCGTCGCGGACCTCAAGGCCGATGACGGCATGTCAGAAATCAACGATGCCGTTGCACGGTTGCCGCGCAAGGTGCTCCAGAATAACGGCGGGCGGCGGCGACGGCCCCGTTAGCGCCGCGGACGCCGATTCGCACTCACGGCTGAAGCGGTGGCGCGGCGGACGTTCAACGACGGGCGGTGCGCCACAAACGAAGTCCGCCCCGCTGGCCGCCCCCCGACGCGCGTCGCACTTGTAGCGCGGGCAAACACCCGGCACCGATTCTCCCGGAGGTACGATCATGGCCAAGGTTTCGGTCGGGCACGAGAACGGCTCGGAGATCAAGCTCTACTACGAGGACCACGGGAAGGGGAAGCCGGTCGTCCTGATCCACGGGTGGCCGCTGAGCGGGCGGTCGTGGGAACATCAGGTGCCGGCACTGGTCGATGCAGGCCACCGCGTGATCACCTACGACCGCCGGGGCTTCGGTTGGTCGAGCCAGCCGTGGCACGGGTACGACTACGACACGTTCGCCGCCGACCTGCACGCGCTGATCGAGCACCTCGACCTGCGGGACGTGACGCTCGTCGGCTTCTCGATGGGCGGCGGCGAGGTCGTCCGCTACATCGGCAGGTACGGCACCGAGCGGGTCGCCCGGGCGGTGCTTGCGGCGGCGGTCCCGCCGTACCTGTACAAGTCGGCCGACAACCCCGACGGCGGGCTGGACGACGCGACGATCGCGCAGTTCGAGGCGGGCGTGCGAGGCGACCGCCTCGCGTTCCTGGACGACTTCACGAAGAACTTCTTCGCCGCCGGGCTGAAGACGAAGATCGCGCCGCTGGTCAGCGAGCCGTTCCGCCGCTACTGCCGCGACATCGCCGCCTTCGCCTCGCCCAAGGGCACGCTCGACTGCATCGCCGCGTTCGGCCGCACCGACTTCCGCGGCGACGTGGCGAAGGTGGACGTGCCGACGCTCGTCATCCACGGCGACGCCGACGCGATCGTGCCGTTCGAGGTCAGCGGCAAGCGCGCGCACGCGGCGATCCCCGGCAGCACCCTCGCGCTGATCAAGGGCGGCCCGCACGGGCTGAACGCGACCCACCC
>JAUJNJ010000015.1:0-73101 GCA_030448225.1 Phycisphaerae bacterium | reverse complement strand
GGCGGCCCGTTCTGGCGCAACAAGGACGACGGGGCGTGGACGATCCCCAAGGGAGAAGTCGCCGAGGGCGAAGATCTCCTCGACGCCGCGAGGCGGGAGTTTCAGGAAGAATTAGGCGCAAAGCCGGTTGGGGAGTTCGTGATGCTCGCGCCCGTGAAGCAGCGAGGCGGCAAAGTCGTCCACGCTTGGGCGTTCGATGGCGACTTGGACACGACCATGTTCCGAAGCAACACGTTCACGATGGAATGGCCGCCGAAGTCGGGGAAGCGGGCAGAGTTTCCGGAGGTCGACCGGGCGGAGTTCTTCGACCTCAGCGCCGCGCGACGGAAGATCAATCCGGTGCAGGCGTCGTTCATCGACGAGGTCGAGGACATGATCTCCCGGCGTCGCCCGTAGCACCGGGCGATCCTCCACACGTATCCCGCGCCGTTCAGCTTCCGCCTTCGTCTTGCTTGCGGCGCCCTCAACCTCGAAACAGCATGACGACACGGCACCCCGTCCGTGCCGTTTCCATTTCCGTCGATCGTTCAAGGCGACAACAGCCTACCCGAATAATCCAACTTCTCTCGTTTCGCCGCAGGCCCGAAGGGCCCGTTGCCGGTTAGACGGCAGGCTCTAAGCCAGGGGTGGCCCGGGAGGCTCGTTCGTGTTCGTCGGCACGGGCACGAGTCCCGCGGCGCCGGCCGCATCGGCAGCCGCGGCGTTGCGGGGGATCGGCTGCGGCGTCGTGCGGAGGCGCTTCATCGCGGGCAGGCAGATCTTGCGCAGCCAGCCCTGCTGGCGGAGCATGTCGAGGATCACCGCGCCGACGATCACCAGGCCCAGCACGACCTTCTGCACGTAGCTCTGGACGCCGGTGAGGTTCATGCCGTTCTGGATCACCGCGATGATCAGCGCGCCGATGAGCGTGCCGAGGATGCGCCCCGACCCGCCGGCGAGGCTCGTGCCGCCGACGACGACGGCGGCGATCGCGTAGAGCTCGTACATCGCGCCGTAGGTGGGGGAGCCGGCCTTGAGCTGCGACGCGACGACGACGCCGCCCAGCCCCGCCATCGCGCCGTTGAGCACGTAGACGGCGACCAGCACGAGCGGGACGTTCACCCCCGACAGCCGCGCCGCCTCGGCGTTGCCGCCGGTCGCGTAGACGTACCGGCCGAAGACCGTCCTCGACAGCACCACGTGGGCGACCGCGTAGACGACCGCCACGAGGACGACGGCGTTGGGGATCGACCCAAGGTCCGCGCCGCGGCCGAGCCAGGTGAACGATTCGGGGATCGCGTAGATCGACTGCCCCCGCGCCAGCATGTAGGCGACGCCGCTAGCGACCTGCATCATCCCCAGCGTCGCGATGAACGGCGGGAGCCGGAAGGCCGTGACGAGCAGGCCCGACGTCCCGCCGAGCAGCCCACACGCGACGACCGCGCCCGCGCCGGCGGCGACGGTCGCGGCGGCCGTCGCGCCCGTGCCGCCGGCGCCGCGGATCGCGATGGCGGTCACCACCGCCGACAGCGCCACGAGGCTGCCGACCGACAGGTCGATCCCGCCGGTGACGATCACGAGCGTCATGCCCGCGGCGAGCAGCGCGATCACGACGACCTGGTTCGCGACGTTCAGCAGGTTCTCGGCCTTGAGGAACGTCGGGAAGGCGTAGCTCCGCGCGGCGACGACCTTCACGCCCGCCAGGGGCGGAAACCGCTGTTCCAGCCGGTCGAACACCGGCTGGCCGGCGACGTCGGGCGTGGTGGCGATGAGGTGGAGCCTCTCGCCGGGCGCGGCGAAGCGCTCGAGCGCGGGCCGGAACTCCTGCGGCCCGCCCCGCACGACCTCGGCGACGCGGCCGCCGCGATCGGCCACCACCTGCTCCATCGCCTCCGCGAACGCGGTGCCGTCGGCGGTGGCGTTAGCAACGATCAGCACCGCGGCGCCGCCGGCGACCTCGCCCGCGAGCGCGCGTGCCGCCGCGGCGCCGGCGGGCTGGTGCCGCCGGACGGTGACGGCCGAGTAATACGCGCACAGCAGCAGCAGCACCGCCGCCATGCCATAATTCGATGCCAGCCGCGCCGCGGCGGCGCGGACGCGACCTTTCCAGTTCGTGGTGCCCTGCATGATCGTCACGCGACCGCCAGTGCCATGACCTGCTCCTGCGACGTGCGGGCGGGGTCGGTGAACTCGCCGGCGATCCGCCCCTCGCGCATGACCAGCACTCGATCGCTCATGCCCAGCACCTCGGGCAGTTCCGACGAGATCATCAGCACCGCCTTCCCCTGCCGCGCCAGCTCGTTCATCAGGAGGTAGATCTCGTACTTCGCGCCGACGTCGATCCCGCGCGTCGGCTCGTCGATGATCACCACCTCGCTGTTGGCCATGAGCCACTTCGCCAGGACGACCTTCTGCTGGTTCCCGCCGGACAGGTTTCGCGCGCGACCTCGCCGTCCGGGACCTTGATGCAAGCTGCGGACGTAGCCGTCGAACGCGGCGCAGCTCAGCGCGCCCTTCACGAAGCCGAGCCGCGAGAAGAGCCCCAGGTTCGGCAGGCCGAAGTTCTCGCGGCACGACGCCCGAGCACGAGGCCCTGGCCCTTGCGGTCCTCGGTCATCAGGCAGATGCCGGCGCGGATGGCGTCGCGCGGGAATCGGATCTGCAACTCGCGGCCGTCGAGCAGGATCTGGCCGGCGTCGCGCACGTCGGCCCCGGCGATGAGGCGGGCGAGTTCGGTCCGGCCCGCGCCCACCAGCCCCGTGAGGCCGACGATCTCGCCGCGGCGGACCTGAAGCGACGCGTCGCGGACGGCCGCGCGCGCTCAGGCCGCGCACGACGAGGCGCGGCTCGCCGATCGGGTTGCCGCGGTTTTCGGGAACTCGCTGTCGAGCGGGCGGCCGACCATCAGCTCGATCAGGCGGCGGCGGGTCACGTCGCCGACCGGCAGCGTCGCGACGTGGGCGCCGTCGCGCATCACGGTGACGCGGTCGGCGATCGCGAAGACCTCGTCGAGGCGGTGGCTGATGTAGACGACGCCGATGCCGCGCGCCGTCAGGTCGCGGATGATCGCGAACAGGTTCGCCACCTCCCGCGGCGTGAGCGGCGCGGCGGGCTCGTCCATCACGACGATCCGCGCGTCGCTCGCCAGCGCCTTGGCGATCGCCACCGCTTGCTGCTGGGCGACGGCGAGCGCGCGACGGTCGCCTCCGGGTCGACGTCGACGTTCAGCCGGGCGAACAGTTCCGCCGCGCGGCGGCGTTCGGCGGCGGCGGACGGGAAGCCGAGGGTGGCGCGCTCGCGGCCGAGGAAGATGTTCTCGGCGCGCCGTGAGCGTCGGGACGAGGTCGAGTTCCTGGTAGATCACCGCCACGCCGAGCCGCGCGGCTCGACCGGCGCGCGCACGCACCGTCGCGGCCGCCGATGCAGACTCGGCCCGCGTCGGGCCGGCGCGCCGGCGAGGATCTTGATGAGCGTGCTCTTGCCCGCGCCCGTTCTCCCCGACGAGCCGCGACGACCTCGCCGTGGCGGACGTGGAGCCGGCCGTCGCGGACGCGCACGCCGGGGAACGACTTCTCGATCCCGTCCATCTCCAGCAACGCCGTCGCCTCGTCGCCCCGCGGGGCGCCGCCGGCTGCGGGGCGGCGTCGGGGGTGGCGGGCGGCATCAGAGCGAGGGGTCCTTCTCCGCGTCGGCCTTGCGGTAGAGGCCCGTGGGGATCAGCGTGCTGGGCTCGACCTTATCGCCGCTGAGGTACTTGATGACCTGCCCGACGCTCAGCGCGCCGATTTGCTGCGGGTACTGGATTGCGTCGGCGTAGATCTTGCCCTCGCGGATCGCCCGCTTCGCCTCGGGCTGGCCGTCGAAGCCGACGACCGCCACCCGCGACAGCTTCCCCGCCGCCTCCAGCGCCGCGACCGCGCCGAGCCGCGGACGGGTCGTTGATCGCGAAGATCGCGCCGAGGTCCGGTGCGCTGGAGCAGGTCCTGCGTCGCCTTGAACGACCGCTCGCGCGCCGCCGCCGGGGAGTTTGGCGACGACCTTCACGCCCGGCGTCTTGGCGATCTCCGTCTCGAAACCCTTCGTGCGCTGGATGACCGACTCGACCTCCGGGTGGTCGAGGATCGCGACCTTGCCCTCGCCCTTGAGCACCTCGGCGACCGCCTGCGCCGCCTGCACGCCGCCGCCGTAGTTGTCGGTGGCGACGTGGCCCGCCACCTTCGCGGTCGGATCCATGCTTGCGATGTCGGCGGTGAAGACGGGGACGCCCGCGTCGTTCGCCTCCTTGATGGCGGTGCCGACGGCGCGGGAGTCGGCGGGCGTGAGGATGATCGCGCTGACCTTGGAGACGAGGAAGTCCTTCACCTGGTCGCGCTGCCGCGCCGGGTCCATCTCGGCCGAGACGACGCGGACCTCGTACCCGTGCTTCTTCGCCTCGGCGGTCATCGCGTCGGCCATCTCCTGGAAGAACGGGTTGGCGAGGGTGAGCACCGAGACGCCGATCGTGCCGCGTCGCCTCGCCGCCGCCGCCGCCGCCACCGCGCGCGTGGCTGACTCGCAGGGCCGTCGACGACGTGGACGTCTCGCCGCGCCGTCACAGCCGACGGCCAGCGGGAGCAGAAGGGACAGAGCGACCAGCAGCAGCGACATGAACCGTCCTCGCGTTCAGGGTATTTCGATCAACTCGTGATTGGCCGGCGACCGCCGCGTCGTCCGCCGCCGGCCGGGAGCGGCGGGTTCGGCCTCGCCCGCTGCTACCGGGGCGTCTCGCCGCTGCCCGGCCAGATCGACTTCAGCTCGAACACCTCGAGCGAGACGACGCGGGCGGTGCCGCCCTCGCGTAGACGGCGATGCGACGGTCCTCGGGCTTCGGCAGGAAACAGCTCGTCAGCGAGACGCGGCCGTCGTTGCCGAACGTCTCGATCGACGTGCGGTCGACGAGGATCCGGAGCTTGATGCGCCCGTCCTGCAGTTCAAGCGGCGCGTGCCGAGGGCCGTCAGTTGCTTCGCGCTGACGTTGTAGTTGATCTCCTCGCCGCGGACGCGGACGCCGAACCCCGTGGCGTCGCCGGGCTCGAACTCGGCGATGATCTCGAACAGGTCGCCGCTGAGTGGCGCGCCAGCGGGTCGTCACCCGGCTTGAGCGCGACGTCGGACCACGCGTGGCGTTTGCCGCGCAGCGACGCGATCTCCCGCGCCGGTAGGTTGAAGATCCGCAGCCCGTCGGCCGTGCGCCGCAGCGTCAGCTCGAGCGGGAAGCCCATCTGCTGGTTGAACGGCATGCGGGGTACTGGCCGTCGCGCATCCAGGCGATCTGGATCCGGCGGCCATCGGACGCGGGGAGGTCGCTGTAGCTCTGCACGGCGTAGAAGTTGCGGCCATGATCGACCTGCCGCACCTCCTGTTCCGGCGAGAACCGCCGGCCGTCGAACGAGCCGACGATGTACTTGCCGTTGGCGACGGTCAGCACCCACTTCGTCGCCGCCTCCGGCTCGCCGGCGACGTTCATCGGGAAGAAGTCGGGGCACTCGATGCTCCCGGGGATCTCCAGGTCGTGCAGCAGCGTCCACTTCTTCAGGTCCGGGCGAGTCGAACAGCGCGAACGTGTTGCCGGCCTTGTAGAGCGCCATCACCCAGCCGCTTCGTCGGCTCGTGCCACACGACCTTCGGGTCGCGGGCGTCGCGCGCCGCGGGCCCGTCGAGGCGCGGGGATGACCGGGTTGCCCGCGAACTTCGTCCACGTCCGGCCGCGGTCGTTGCTGTACGCGAGGCACTGGGTGAACGGCTGGCCCTTCGACGCCTCCGACGTGCCGCCGGCCGCGGTGTACAGGGCGACGAGCGTCTTGTCGCCGCCGCCTTGGTTAAACCCGGCTGTGTTGTTCCAGTCGATGACGGCTGAGCCGGAGAACATCGTGCCGAGCGCGTCGGGCTCCAGGGCGTTGGGCAAGCTGCTTCCAGTGGACGAGGTCCGCGCTGACCGCGTGGCCCCACGTCATGTTGCCCCACTTGATGCCGCTGGGGTTGTGCTGGAAGAAGAGGTGGTACTCGCCTGCGTAGTAAACGAGCCCGTTCGGGTCGTTCAGCCAGTTGTTGGCGGCGGTGAAGTGGAACTGGGGCCGCAGGGTTTCGTGGTAGAGCGGCTGCGGTTCGAACGGCGGTTCCTTCGGGTGGTCGGTCTGCACGATCTGGTCGACGTTGACGTGCCCCCAGCCGTCGGTCTCGGCGTCGGTGATGCGGAGCTGCGCGGTGCGCCCCTTCAGGTCGCGCACGTCCCAGGTGAAGGGGGCGAGGCGGCGCGTCGTTGTTGCCGGTCGCGGTGCGGGCGACGCGGCCGTCGACGAGCAGGTCGAGGCACGCCGTGCCCGGGCGCGCCGCCGCCGATGAGGAACGTGATGTACGGGCGAGAAATCCGGAACGGCGGCGACGTGAGCGTGCCACGCGCCGTCGCCGCCGGAGTACGAGTTCACGAGCCCTTTGCCGACGAACCCCTCGACCGCCTGCTGGCGCGGCAGCGTCCCGGCCGCCGGGCCGGCGCCGAAGGCGTCGCCGGTCGCGACCCAGCCGCCGTACCCGCGGCCGTCGAAGTCAGCCACGACCACGTCGGCCTCGGCGCGCGAAGGAGTGCGGGCGAGATCAACACGCACAGTGCCGCGGCGAGTCGTATCATGCGCGATCCTTCCGACGTCCGATTTGCGGGAACGGGCCACTCTCTGCCGCCGATCATCGTACACCGACCTCCGCCACCCGCGAAAGGCGAGTCGCGCGGTCGCCGTCCACGAGGACGCGTTCCGGCTGCGGCGGTTGGCCGCACGCGGTCGGGTCGCCAGGAGAACGTGTCCGTCGGCGCGGTTCGAGGTCTTTCGGCTCATGCGCGAACGTCTCCGGCGTCGACGTCGGCGACGCGGCGAGGCGGCGCGTGCGATCCGGCGAGCCGTGGCGACGCGAGGACGTGCCGCTCATCTGGCGTAGGGGACGTCGCCCTGGCGCGCGTCCTCCGGCAGGCACCTTCGCGAGATCTTCGCCCTGCGCGAGCCGCCACCGCTCAGGCCGGGCGCGCCAAATCGGCGAGCGCGGCGGCGTGGGCGGGGTCGGCGGCGAGGTTGCCTTTCTCCCACGGGTCGGCCGCCATGTCGTACAGTTCCTCGCGCGCCGGGCGGCGGCGGTACCGGTCGATCACCCCAGCCGCCGCCGCGTCGCGCGTGGCGAGGAGCCGCTCCCAGCTCTGCCAGTAGTCGAGCCCGTCGACGGCCTTGCCCTCGCTGATGTGCGTCCGGTAGGCGGCGTCGGGCGCGGAGGTTGACGATGAGCTTGTATCGCGACGTGCGGACCGCGCGCATCGGCGAGCGGTTCATCTTGCCGTCGCCGGTGTGGGCCGCGAACACCTCGTCGCGGTGGCGGTCGGCCCGCCCGAGCAGCACGGGCAGAAAGCTGCGCGTCCGTCGATCGCCTCGTCCGGCTCGCCGCCGGCGGCCGCGACGAACGTCGGCAGCAGGTCGACGAGGCTCACCATCGCCGCCGTTGCCCCGCCCTCCTTCACCCGCCCCGGCCATCGCACGATCAGCGGCACCCGCACGCCGGCGTCGTACAGGTTCCACTTGGCGAACTGGCCACTGCGCGCCCTGGTCGGCCGCGTAGGCCAGCAGCGTGTCGGGCGCGTAGCCGTGCCGGTCGAGCTTGCGTCCATCACCGCCCCGAGTTGGCGGTCCATGTGGGTGACGTCGGTGTAGTACCGGCCCCGTACGGCGCGTCTCGGGCGTGTCGAGCAGGTACGGCGGCAGGCCGACGCGCTGAGGGTCGTACCCCTCGTTCGCCGGCCAGTAGACGTGCGGCGAGTGCGAGCAGACGACGAGGCACAGCGGCTGACCCTTGCGGTCGTGCTCCTTCAGCAGCGTCTCGACCGCGCCGGTGTCGAGGTCGGTCAGAGGGACGTGGTTCTTCCCCGGCGGCATGACGTTCGACCCGGGCAGGTACTCGAACAGGAACGCCGGCCGGGCGCCGACGTGCGTCTTGCCGGCGAGCACGACGCGGTACCCCAGGTCTATGCGGTGCGGCAGCGTGTGCGCGCCGTCGTGGACCAGGCTGTGGTTCGCGTGCGCGCCCGCTGCGGAACAGGTACAGCCCGGTGTAGATCGCCGACCGCGAGGGCGTGCAGGTGGGGCTGGCGGCGAACGCGGCGTCGAAGCGCATGCCGCCGCGGGCGAGGCGGTCGAGGTTCGGCGTGCGTCGGCCGCATCGTACGGGCCGCAGTCGTGCCACGTGTGGTCGTCGGACAGGAACAGCGACGTGCGGCCGCGCCCCGCCCGCGCGCGCTTGTCAACACCCCTCCGCCGCACGACACGCGGCCGTGGGGATCGTAGCCAATAACGCGAGCAGGGCACGGCGAGCACTGCCGGCCACGACGGGATGCGCGCGTCAATGCGGTCATCGTCCGGCGATTGTCTTGCCGCCCGTCGACGCTGTCCACCTCATGCGAGGGTCTTGGCCACGAGGCCGACGAGCGCGTCCAGATCCCCGCCGCGCGGCAAGGACGTCCGGCGCTTCCCCCCGGTCGGCAGCGCTGGTGCATCACGCGACGTGCTCAATGGTGCTTACAGCGTTCGGCCTGCTCTGGGTCTCGCTCGACAACCGCGGAAATCGGCCGGACCGGCTTTCTCCCGCAGGGTGACGGCCGGGATCGGCGCCGGGTTCGCGCCCAGCAGGCCCGGCCGAGTGGCAAGAGGTAAGGATGCCGTTCCGCTCGGAGAACGTTGGGCCGTCGTGACGGCGGATGGACGGAGGGTCTCACGTTCGCGTTTTCCCGACCGAACGGTTATTTCAAACCCCGCCGGGGTCGGAGCGTATATAACAACGATGATGCGTGGCCGTATCACCCTGTTGTTTTCCGGTAGTCTGCACCCTGTTGCTGGCGGGTGGTGCGGCTGGGCGCTGGGCCGGCGTCGGTGAAGACGATGGTGGACGCGTACTGCGTGAGCTGCCACGACGGCGACGACGCGGAGGGCGGGTTGGACCTCGCGGCGGTCCTGGCCGCCGACGTCAGCGACCACCCGCAGGTGTGGGAGGACGTCGTCCGCCGGCTACGCGGCAGATGCCGCCGGCGGACAGAAGAACGGCCCACCGAGAGAGCCTACGCGTCTGCCGTGTCACTTGAAACCGAACTCGATCGCGCGGCGGCCGAGCGGCCGCGCTTGGGCGCTTTCGACACGCTCCGGCGGCTGACGCGCGCCAGCCAGAACGTCATCCGCGACCTGTTGGCCCTCGAAATCGACGCGGCAGCCCTGTTGCCGGCCGACGGAATCGAGCCACGGGTTCGACAACGTGACGGTCGGCGAACTCTCCCCCACGCTCCTCGACCGCTACGTCACAGCCGCCCAGAAGATCAGCCCGCCTCGCGGTCCGGCGGCGCCGCGGTCGCCGGGCGGCGACACGATCCGCGTCCGCCCGGACGTCACGCAGGAGGACCGCGTCGACGGCCTGCCAGTCGGCGCGCGCGCGGCGGCACGCTCATCCGCTACACGTTCGCGCCGGGACGGGAGTACGAGATCCAGATCCGCCTCGCCCGCGACCGCAACGAGGAGGTGGAGGGCTTCACGAATCGCACGAAATGGAGGTGCTGCTCGACCGCGAGCGTCGAGTCCTTCACGGTGAAGCCCCCGCCCGGCCGCAGGATTTCCAGCCGTCGACGCCCACCTGAAGCTCCCGCCTGTCCGTCAAGGCCGGCCGCGCGACCTCGGCGTCACGTTCCTGAAGAACCCATCGTCGCTGCTCGAGACGGCGCGCCAGCCGTACAACGCCCGCTTCAACATGCACCGGCACCCGCGGGTGTCGCCCGCGGTCTACCAGGTGTCGATCACCGGCCCGTTCGAGAAGGGGTCCGGCGGCGACGCCGCCGCGGCCACGCCCCCGGCGACACGCCGAGCCGCCGCCGCATCTTCGTCGCGCGCCCCGGCGGGCCGGGCGAGGAGGCGTGCGCGAAGCAGATCCTCTCGACGCTGATGCGCGCTACCGCCGGCCGGTCGGCGAGGCCGACGACGCGCGTCCTGCCGTTCTACCGCGAGGCGACTCGAGGGCGGCGACTTCGACGCGGGCATCGAGGCGGCGGCTTGCTGCCGGTCCTCGTCAGCCGCGAGTTCCTGTTCCGCGTCGAGCGCGACCCGGCGGCCGACGCGCGCGACGCGTACCGCGTGAGCGATTTGGAACTCGCGTCGCGGCTGTCGTTCTTCCTGTGGAGCAGCATCCCCGACGACGAACTGCTCGACGTCGCCTCGCCGCGACGGCTAAGCCGGCCCGACGTGCTCGAGCATGAGGCGCGGCGGATGCTGGCCGACCCGCAGTCGGCGTCGCTCATCGGCAACTTCGTCGCGCGTGGCTGCACCTGCGCAACCTCGAATCGATCACGCCCGACGGGCGGCTGTTCCCCCGACTTCGACGACAACCTGCATCCAGGCGTTCCGGCGAGGACCGAACTGCTCTTCACCGACGTGGTGCGGGACGACCGCAGCGTGCTCGACCTGTTGCGCCCGACCGCGCCTGGCTCAACGAGCGGCTCGCGAAGCACTACGGCATCCCCCACGTGTACGGCACCCAGTTCCGCCGCGTAGCTCGACCCGGCTGCCAGCCGCCGGGGCGGCCTGTTGCGGCACCCGGCAGCAGCACCTTGACGGTCACGTCGTACGCGACGCGGACGTCGCCGGTGATCCGCGGCAAGTGGGTGCTGGACAACGTGCTCGGCACCCCCCGCCGCCCCCGCCGCCGGACGTGCCCGCGGCTCGACGACAACACGGTGTCGGCGTCGCTGCCGGCGGCGCGGCGCAGCACACCGGGCCAACGCCGCGTGCGCGAGGATTGCCACGACGTGATGGACCCGGTCGGCCTGTCGCTGGAGAACTTCGACGCCGTCGGCCGCTGGCGCACGGCGGAGGAGGGCCGGCCGGTCGACGCCGCCGGCGGGCTCCCCGACGGCAGCCGGTTCGCCGGGGTCGACGGGCTGGAGGCCGCGCTGCTGAAGCGCCCGGAGATCTTCACCACCACGCTGGCCGAGAAGCTGCTGACGTTCGCGCTGGGCCGCGGCGTCGGGCACTACGACGGCCCCGCCGTCCGCGGCGTCGTCCGCGCCGCGGCGGCGGCCGACTACCGCTTTTCGGCGATCGTCGTCGGGATCGTCCACAGCACCCCGTTCCGGATGAGGGAGACCCCATGAACCTGTCGAGGAAATCGTTGCCGCGGCGGACGTTCCTGCGCGGCGTCGGCGCCACCCTGGCGCTGCCGCTGCTGGACGCGATGGTCCCCGCCGCCACCGCCCTGGCGGCGACGCCGGCGGCGCCGGTCCGGCGGCTCGGCTTCGTGTTCATGCCGATGGGGTGCGACATCACGCGGTGGACGCCGCGCGACGGCGACCGGCTCGACGCGCTGTCGCCGATCCTTGAGTCGCTGGCGCCGGTGAAGGACCACGTGTCGGTGCTGACGAACATGGAGCTGCGCAACGCCTACCCGGGCACGCACGCGACGTCGAACGCGGCGTTCTTGAGCTGCGCCCGCGCCAAGCACACCGAGAGCTCCGACTACCGCCTCGGCACGACCGTCGACCAGATCGCCGCGCAGCAGATCGGCCGCGAGACGCCGCTGCCGTCGCTCGAGCTGGCGATGGACATGCTCCAGACCGCGGGCCAGTGCGACAACGGGTACGCCTGCGTCTACCAGAACAACCTGTCGTGGTCGTCGCCGACGACGCCGCTGCCGGCCGAGGCGCACCCGCGGCTGGTGTTCGAGACGCTGTTCGGCGAGGGGGGCAGCAAGGCCGACCGCCTCGCCTCGCTCCGCCGCCGCGCCAGCCTGCTCGACTTCGTCCACGACGACCTGGCGCGCCTCAAGGGCGAGCTGGGGCCGGCCGACCGGGCGAAGGTGGGGCAGTACCTCGACGCCGTCCGCGACGTGGAGCGCCGCATCCAGAAGGCCGAGCGCGACGCCGAGCAAAACGAGTTGCCGGACCTCGACCGCCCCGTCGGCGTCCCCGCCGCCTACGCCGACCACGCGCGGCTGATGTTCGACCTGCAGGTGCTGGCGATGCAGGGGGACGTCACGCGCGTCACCACGTTCCAGCTCGCGCGCGAGACGAGCAACCGCACCTACCCCGAGGCCGGCGTGTCGGACCCGCACCACCCGCTGTCGCACCACGGCAACGACCCGGAGAAGGTCGCCAAGATGGCGAAGATCAACGCGTTCCACGTCTCGCTGTTCGCCGAGTTCCTCGGCAAACTCCGGGCGGCCAAGGAGGGGAACGGCACGCTGCTCGACCATTCGCTGCTCCTGTACGGCAGCGGCATGGGCAACCCGAACGTGCACGACCACTCCAACCTGCCGATCATCGTCGCCGGCGGCGCGGCGGGCGGGATGAAGGGCGGGCGACACATCCGGTTCGACAAGCCGACCGCGCTGGCGAACCTTCACCTCACGATGCTCGACAAGGTCGGCGTCAGGCTTGACAAGTTCGCCGACAGCGACGGCCGGGTGGGCGAACTGTTCGAACCGCTGGGCATCTGACCGACGCGAGGCGCGGATGACGAACCGAGAGCTGCGACGCGCCCGCCGCGTGACCGCCGCGGCGGCGACCTACATCTTGTCGTTCATCATGGTCGGATCGTGCCCCGCCGCCGCGCCGGACGCGCCGGCGACGGACCCGCAACTCGCGGCGGCGGCGGAGCGGGCGGACTGGCCGCGCGTCCGGTCGCTTCTGAGCGAACGCGCCGACGCGAACGCCGCCCAGGCGGACGGCATGACCGCGCTCCACTGGGCCGCCCACCATGACGATTTAGAGACGGCTCGCCTCCTGCTCGCCGCCGGCGCCGCGGCCAAGGCCGCGAATCGCTACGGCGTCACGCCGCTGTCGCTCGCGTGCGCGAACGGCAACGAGGCACTCGTCCGCGCGCTGCTCGAATCCGGCGCGGACGCCAACGTCGCCCTGCTCGGCGGCGAGACGGCGCTGATGACCGCCGCCCGCACCGGCCGCGCCGGGGCCGTGCGGGCGCTGCTCGACGCCGGCGCGAAGGTCGACGCGACGGACCGCAAGGACCAGACGGCGCTGATGTGGGCGGCGGCCGAGGGCCACGCCGCCGTCGTCGAGGTGCTGCTCGCGGCCGGCGCGGACGCCAACGCACGGCTGAAGTCCGGCTTCACGCCCCTGCTCTTTGCGGCGCGCGAGGGCCGGGTGGCGGTCGTTCAGGTCCTGCTCAAGGCGGGCGTGGACGTGAACGAACCGGTGCGGACGGAAAAGCGGGCCGACGGCCGGGCCCCCGGCAACGGCGTGAGCGTGCTGCTCCTTGCAATCGAGAACGGGCACTTCGCGCTCGCCGCCGTTTTGCTGAAGGCCGGCGCCGACCCGAACGACGACCGGTCCGGGTACCCCCCGCTGCACGCGATGGCGTCGGTCCGAAAGCCCAACCGCGGCGACGGCGACGACGGTCAGCCGCCGCCGAGCGGTTCGGGCGACCTGACGAGCCTTCAGTTCGCGCGGGAACTCGCGGCGCGCGGCGCGGACGTCAACCGGCGGCTGAAGGGCAAATCGACCGAAGGGAGCGGGATCAACCTCACCGGCGCGACGCCGTTCCTGCTGGCGGCGCGGAAGGCCGACGTCCCCTACATGCGGGAATTGGTGGGGTTAGGCGCCGACCCGCTGCTGGCGAACAAGGACGGCTGCACGCCGTTGATGGCCGCGGCCGGCATCGGCACGTTCGCGCCCACCGAGGAAGCCGGGACCGAGCCCGAGGCGTTGGCGGCCGTCGAGTACCTCCTGGGCGTCGGCGCCGACGTCAACGCCGTCGACCGCAACGGCGAGACGGCGATGCACGGCGCGGCGTACAAGAGCCTGCCGAAGATGGTCGCATTCCTCGCCGACAAGGGCGCGCGCATCGACGTCTGGAACCGGAAGAACAAGCGCGGCTGGACGCCGCTGATGATCGCCGAGGGGTTCCGGCCCGGGAACTTCAAGCCCTCGGTCGAGACGGTCGACGCCATCCACCGCGCGATGCGCGCCGCCGGCGTCACCCCGCCGCCCCCCACCACGCGTGACGGCGACAAGCCCGCCGGCTACGACGCGGCGAAGCCGAAGAAGTAAATCAAAACAGTCACACCCGCAGGAAGTTCAGCAAGCCGGGATTGAGCGGCTCGGATTTCACGCCGGGTTGCCACACCGATTGCGTCCCCGCGGTTTATACAGCGACGCACCCGCGGCGCGTCATCGCCAACGCGATACGGATCCCCCGCGGTTCTTCCCAGAACTGCGGGAGATTCGTTCGTGCGCTACACGCGACTCGTTGTGGGGACCGCTACGTCATCATCATCAAACGCGCCGGGCGCTTGCCCGTCTCCCCCCGGGGGCCGCCGCCGCATCACGGGCGGAGCGGCACAGCCGCGGGAACCCGCACGAATCCACCCTACTTCCGCTTGCCGCTGCCGCTGCCCGGCTGCGGGTCGGCGGGCGCGCCGGTCTGCGACTGCCAGCCCGCGTCCTTCTGAAGGACGATGCCCAGCTCGCCTGCCGGCTCGGTTCGCGCCAGGTCCAGCCGGTCGCTCGCCGCGAGTTGCAGCAGGTAAGCCGGCAGCCCGGGCGAAAGGGCTCGGCTGATCGTGCCGACGCCGAAGGGCGATAACGGCACGACGTAGCTGTCGAACTCGCCGACCCAGTTGATCAACCGGTCGTCCTTGCTGTCGGCAATCAGCACGTCCCGCCGCCGCCGCCGTACGCGATGTCGGGCGCCGGCGTGGACGCCGGTGTCGGCGGCGTCGTTCGTGCCGTTGGTGGTGTCGAGGTCGTCGTCGACGTTCAGCAGGTCGTCGCCGAGGCCGCCGTAGAGGTGGTCGGTGCCGGTGCCGCCGACGGCCCAGTCGTTGCCCTCGTCGCCGAAGATCGCGTCGTCGCCGTCCGCCTCGGCCTTGTCGAAGTTCAGGAAGAACCCTTCGATCTTCGTCCGCGGTGCGTTCTCGTCATAGGCGGCGAACTCGCCGAGCTGGCGCGCCGTACTGAAAGGCGTCGCCCGGGTTCACCGGCCTGGCGCCGGACAGGAGGCGGCGTAGAAGCCCGTCAGCGCCTCGGCGCTGCTCATCGCGTCGTCGCCGGGCGCCGCCGTAGATGATGTCGCTGGCCGCCGAGCCCGAACGGCGCGCGAGGGCCGCCGCCTTCTTCAGCCGGCCCGCCAGGTTGATCGTCGCCGACGCGCCGCCGGCCGTGCTGATCGTCGCGTCGAGCGCGGTGACGGCCGCCACGCTGCGCAGCGTTCGGCCGTGCCGTTGCGGCTGGTGAGGATGCGGCCGTCGTCGCCGAGGATGCCGTCGGCGCGTCGCGCCGCCGATCAGGTCGTCGTCATTGCCGCCGCCGAACAGCATGTCGTTGCCGGTCATGCCCAGACGCCATCGTCGCCGTCCTCGCCGTGGACGCGGTCGGCGCCGCCGAGGTCGGCCGGGCCGGCCACGCCCGGGGTGTAGTCGAGCAGTTCCACCACGCGCGGGTTGACCCGCGCGGTGCCGGCGTAGTTGTCGTAGTTAAAGGTGACGAACTTCCCGGTGGTCGCGTTGACGACCTTCGAGATGTTGCCGTTGTCGCCGAGGATCGTGTCGGCGTCGTTGGCGTGGCCGCCGTCTGCCAGGTCGCCGGCTTCCCGCGGCCGGTCTTGGAACCGTCGCCGCCGAAGATCTCGTTGCGGCCGTCGGCGCAGCTGGCCGGGCGTCGAGGGCCGAAGCGGTCGCTGCTGCCGCCGACGAGGTCGTCCTGGCCAATGCCGCCGCGGATCGAGTCGTTGCCGCCGTTGCCCTCGACGTAGTCGTCGCCCGTCCCGCCGGCGAGCGTGTCGTCGCCGAGTTGGCCGAAGACCACGTCGTTGCCGGCGTCGCCGGCGGCGGGCGTCGTTGCCCCAGCGGTCGTCGGCCGGCGTGGCGGCGTCGTGCTCGAGGAGCGTGACGGAGAGGCGCGTCGCCGAGCGGGTCGGCGAACGTGGCGCCGAGGCCGAGTTCGGCCGTGCGGGATGTTGCCGGCCGCGTCGTAGAGCGCGCCGGTCCAGAGGCCGAAGCGGAAGCGCAAGTCGTGCTCGAGGAGCCGGGGCCGGCGCGGCGGACGGTGGCGTTGTCGCCGATGAGGACGTCGTTGCCCTCGCCGCCGGCGATCGAGTCGCCGCCGGCCTGGCCGAGGATCAGGTCGTTGCCCGCGCCGCCCGCGAGCGAATCCGCGCCCCCGACGTTCGTGACGAGCACGTCGACGCGGTCCAACTCGCCGTCGCCGCCGAGGCTGACGGCCGGCGATGTCGCCGAGGATCACGTCGGCGTCGTCGCCGCCCGTAACGCGGTCGGCGCCGGTGCCGCCGAACAGGAGGTTCTCGCCCGCGCCGCTGGCGGTGATCGTGTCGCCGCCGCCCACGCCGTGCGACGTCGTGGCCGCGAGGGCCACGGCGCCGGACGGGGCGAGCACGTTCGCCGCGCCGCCGACCTGCGTGATTTCGCCGTGGTCGCCGAACGCGATGTCGCGGCTGGCGCCGGCGTCGATCGTGTCGTCGCCCGCCGCGGCGAAGTCGTCCGCGCCGGGCTTGCCGCTCGTGACGACGGTCGTCACGCGGGTGACGCGGTCGACGTCGAGGCCGCTGTCGCCCCACAGGAGGTCGTCGCCCGCGTTGCGGGCGGCGGCGACGGCGGCGCGGGGGAGGTGGGCGAGCGGCGAGGCCCCATGCGCCGGCAGGTCCAGCGCGATCGCAAAGACGCGGCACCGACCGCGGTCGCCCGCCCCGCCGCCGACGAACACGATCTCCTCGACCGGCGTCGCCGGGAACGCGGCGTCCGAAGTAGTCGGGCGGCCGCGCGAGTTCCAGCCGCAGCGCGTCCGCGTCGGCGGTCTGGTTGTTGCGTCAGATCAGCGCCCCGTGCCGCCTGCCCTTCCGGCGCGCCGCGCGATGCACGCGGCGGTCGGGGGCGGCCGCCCGCCGGGTCACCGGCGGGCCGAAGCGCTCGTGTCCCGGGCCGGCCCGATACGGCAGCCCGTGGATCAAGAAGATGCCGCAAGATCCGGCGATTACGATTCGACCATAAACAGTGGTAAGGCGCGGCGCGCCCGGCCCCATCGTTATCGGTCCGACCGCGCCGGGCGGGGGACAGCGGCGGAAGGTCGCGTTTCCACCTGCTCCGCTCCCCGCCTCTACGCCTGTCAGCGCCCGTCGCCGTGCCGACGGCTCTCGCGACGTTACTTCGAGCGATGTAGCGGAAAGCCCGCTGCTTCCCACTGCTCCCAGCTTGTGCCCATCGCGCGTCCGTCATCGGGCATCAGAGCGCCGGCTCCCACCAGCCACGGTTGGGCCGACTCATCGCCCTTGCGGAGGAGAACTAGCCTGCCGCCGCTGTCATCGCCGACGGCAAAGTAGTTCGGGAAGAACTCCATCACGTTGAAAGTCTCGTTCCGCTCGTCCAACTCATGCAGTGCGTAGAGGACGATGCGGTCGTGCGACTGATGTCCGTCGGACCGGTGAAGAAACGCGCGGTACGGCGCGGGGAACCGTCCGCCGAGGCGAGACTCCGCCGCCTGTACGTCCGCCTCCCGCGCCGAGTCACGGGGCCGCTCCCCGGTCTCGCCTTCCTGGTTCATGGGAGTGGTCCGACCGAGCCGCCGCTACTGTCCGCTCGCCGCTTCGGCCGGCGTGAGGCGCAGGAGTTCGCCCTGCTTGCCGTCGCTCAGGAGCAGGATCGCGCCGTCGGGGGCCTGCTCCACGTCGCGGATGCGGCGGCCCATGTCGATGCGCTCCTCGTCGGTCACTCGGTCGCCGTCCACGGTCAGGCGGACGACGGCCTTCGACGAGAGCCCGCCGATCAGCGCGCTGTTCTTCCACGTCGGGAACGTCGGGCCGTCGTAGAAGATCATCCCCGACGGCGAGATCACCGGCGTCCAGGCGCGCAGCGGCGCGGCGAACTGCGGCTGCGTGGCGTGCTCCGGGATCGGCGCGTCGTTGTAGTGCTTGGCGCTGACGGCGACGGCGGGCCAGCCGTAGTTCTTGCCCGGCTCGATCACGTTCAACTCGTCGCCGCCCTTGGGGCCCATCTCGTTGACCCAGAGCTTGCCCGACGCCGGGTGGATGGCGGCGCCGAGCGGGTTGCGGTTGCCGTAGGTGTAGAGGTCGGGCCGCGCGCTGTCGTTGTTGGCGAACGGGTTGTCGTCGGGGATCGAGCCGTCGGGGTTGATGCGGACGATCCCGCCGAGGTTGCTGGTCCACTCCTGGGCCGGCTCGGAGCGCTGGCGCTCGCCGGAGGTGATGAACAGCTTGCCGTCGGGCGCGAAGATCAGCCGCCCGCCGAAGTGGCCGCGGCCGAGCGTCTTGGGCGTCTGCCGCCAGATGACCTTCAGGTCCGCCAGCTTGTTGCCGTCGAGGCGGGCGCGGGCGACGGCGCCGCCCTTGAGCTGGTGGTCCTGCGCCTTGAAGTTCGCGCCGAGGCCGCTGGTCGACCGAGTCGCGCGCGTCGTCGGGCTGCGGCTCGGCCAGCTCGGCGTAGGAGAGGTAGACGAGCCGCGTTCTGGGCGAAGTTCGGGTCGACCGCGACGTCGAGCAGGCCGCCCTGGCCGCGGTAGGCGACGGCCGGCACGCCCTCGACCGGCTCGGAGAGCTTGCCGTCGGCGAAGATCCGCAGCGTGCCGGGCTTCTCCGTGATCAGCAGCCGGCCGTCGGGCAGGTACGCCATGCCCCACGGGTTGTCGAGCTTCGCCAGCGGCTCCACGTTCACCGGACCGGCCTTGGTGGACACGGTCGCGGCGTCGACGACGGGGGCGGCGGTGCCGCAGGCGATGACGAAGGCGGCGGCCGCGGCGGCACGGCGGAAGACGTTGATCATGAAGCGCGCCCTTGCGTTGTGAGTGAGACGGCCCGATTGTCGCCACCGCCACGAACCTCGCAACGTCGGTTCCGACGGATCGGCCGAGACGCACGTCGCGAGGTCCGAGCCGATCGACTTACGGCGGCGTTCCGTGGCCACTCGGGGTAGCCACGCCGGTCATCCGGCGGATGGAACGCACGCTACACCTGCGGTGGATCCGCTCTACCGGAAGATACGAGCGTTGCAGCCGCCCGCTCCGAGGCGGCTCGATGCCGCGCCGCGTCGGTGGGGGTCGCTAATCGTTATCGCGGCCGACGCTGGGCCCCGGCGGGCGCACCCGCGGGCCGCCGGGGTTCCACCCGCCGCGCCGACGCACGACTCGACCCCGCGCCGGCGGCGAGACGGCAAGGGCTGGCGGCCGGCGAGACGGACTCGACGACTTCGTCCGGCGGCAGTTGCCGGGTTGCCCTCGTGCCCCGCGTGAACGACAGTGGTGCACCTTATGCCGTCCGAACGCACCCGATTCGCCGTCGTCTCCCACGCGCTCAGCACCGACCCGCGCACCGCGCCCCGCCTGGCGCGCGAGGCGGGCTTCGCCGGCGTGCATTTCGACGCCTACTCGACGGGGTTGAGCCTGCCGGAACTGTCGGCGACGGGCCGGCGGGAGTTCCGCTCGGTCCTGACGGGACAGAACCAGGACCTCGTCGGGCTGCGGTACGATTTGGGCTCGAAGGGGTTCGGGCCGGGCGCGGACGTGGACCGGGAGTTGGCGCGGCTCGAACGGGTGATGGACGCGGCGGCGGGGCTGGCGGCGCCGCTCGTGTGCGTCGACCTCGGCCCGCTGCCGGAGCCGGCCCGCGAGGTGCAGGCGAGGCCGGCGGTGACGGCCGAGCAGGCGGGGATGATCCTGCTGCCGTCGGCGATGGCGGAGTTCACCAAGCCGGCGCTCCCGCCCGTGCCGCCGCCGGACCCGGCGCTGGTGTCGGCGGTGGACTCGGCGATGGTCGAACTCGGCCGGCGGAGCGACCGGTACGGCGTGGTGCTCGCGTTCCGCGCGGACCTCAACAGCTACGCCGCCCTCGAGCGGGCCCTGCGGGCGGCGGACTGCCCCTACTTCGGCATCGACTTCGACCCGGTCGCGCTGCTGCGCGACGTGCTGGAACTCGACGAACTGTTCTCCCGCCTCGGCGGCCTGATCCGCCACGTCCGCGGCCGCGCCGCCGCCGGCGGCCAGGGCGGCCGCACAAAGCCCGCGGCGGTCGGCCGCGGCGACACCGATTGGCCGCAACTGCTGGCGCGTCTCGACGAGGCCGGCTACCACGGCTGGGTCACGCTCGACCCGCTCGAACTCGGCGACCGCGCCGCCGGCGCAGTGATGGGACGCAAGCACCTCGCGTCGATCGGGTAGTCACAATCTATTGGGCGAAGCCGCACGAGATCCCGTTACGCCGAGCTTCTGCCACGGTTGACCGCGGCGCGTCTCCCCCTACGGGATCGGGGGCAGTTCCGCACCTCGGCCACAGGCGGAACAGTTGACGCCGGAGCCCTCGCGGTCCGCGCCGCAGAAGGCGCAGCGGCCCTCGTCGAGCCACTTGCGCCGCCGGTCGTAATCGCGCGGGGCGAAAAACATGGCCGTCACGCCGGCCATCACCACCACGACGCCGGGCAGGGCGAGGACCGCGACGAACAAGACGATCAACCACGTCGGCATGGGTCGTCCACGTTACCCGCCCGCGTGGCGGCCGGGAGCGGGGGAAGCGCGAAACGGCGTCGGTTGGCGTTTCCGCCCTTCCGACCCGCCTCGCGCCCGGGGTAAGGTCGCGTCCGGCGCGGCCGTTGCACGCGGTTGCAGCACGACGCGCCGGACCAGCAGGAGATGCACATGCCTGATCCCGACCGCGCCGCCCGCGAGATGATGGATACGCCCGGCACCCGCGTCACGCCGGAGGCGGACGAACATCCGACCCAGTTGCCGGGCCACAAGGCCGACGGTTCGGCCGGCGCCGGGGAGGCGGGCGCGTCGAAGGGACAACCGGCGGATCGGCCGGGCATCTCCCGCACCGGCGTCGTCATCGGCGAGGGCGGCGCGGACTTCGACGCCCACCAGAACGCGTCGCACCCGATCGGCGAACCCGAAGCGTCGGGCGACGCGCCCGGCGCCCTCCCCGAAGGCGGCACCGGCACGTCCGGCTCCCGCGGCGGCGGCCCCGCGGCCGACTTCACGGATCAACAGCGACCCGGGCGATCTGAATAGGTGAGGAAGCGTCACCCGACGTGTAGCGGCGACGCTCGCGTCGCGTTCACCGCGAGAAGAACGTCTCGCGTGGCATCCTCAGCAATGTCACCGCGAGGGGAGCGGCAGCGACCCGACGCATCTCTGGACGGGCGAACATCCTCCAGCCCGAGATCCCGCGTCGCTGTCGCTCCTCCGGATGACACGGATCTGGAGTCGCGACTGCTACACCCGGCGAAGATGCTCTCAAGCCCGCGCCGCAACCCGATCGCACCGCAGCAGCAAATTCTGAGAGCCGCCGAAGTCACTGCACGATTCGCCGCGGTTGACCTACGCGCTCTTCTTCCCGTCGTCGAACAACTCGCCGCCCGGCTGTTCGTCCTTCGGCGGGCGCCACTTCAGGTTGAGGTGTTCGTACGCCTGCTTCGTCGCCCGGCGGCCCTGGCGGGTGCGGACGACGAAGCCGGTCTGCAGGAGGTAGGGCTCGATCACGTCGACGAGCGTGTCGACCTCCTCGCCCATGCTCGCCGCGATCGCCTCGATGCCGGCCGGGCCGCCGTCGTAGGTCTCGATGAGCGTGCGGAGGAACTGGCGGTCCTGCTCGTCGAGGCCCTTGGCGTCGATCCCCTCGAGCTCCAAAGCCAGCCGCGTCACCGGCAGCGTCGGCACGCCCTCGCCCTCGACGGCGGCGTAGTCGCGCACGCGGCGGAGCAGGCGGTTAGCGATGCGCGGCGTGCCGCGGCTGCGGTGAGCGAGCTCCCACAGCGCGTCGTCCTTCGCGTCCATCTTCAGCTCGCGGGCGTTGACCTTCAGGATGTCGTGCAGCGCCTGGGGGGAGTAGAACTCGATGTGGTTCACGATCCCGAACCGGCTGCGCATCGGGCCCGTCAGCAGGCCGATCCGCGTCGTCGCGCCGATGAGCGTGAACCGCGGGATCGGCATCGTGATCGTGCGGGCGTGCATGCCGGCGTCGATCATCACGTCCACCTTGTAGTCCTCCATCGCCGGGTAGAGGTACTCCTCCACGACGGCGGGCAGGCGGTGGATCTCGTCGATGAACAGGACGTCCCCCTCCTTAAGTTTCGTGAGGATGCCGACGAGGTCGGCCCCCTTCGTGAGCGCGGGGCCGTTGGTGATGTGCACCTCGGCGCCCATCTCGTTGGCGATCACGTGCGCGAGCGTCGTCTTGCCGAGGCCCGGCGGGCCGTGCAGCAGCACGTGCTCGACCGGCTCACTGCGCCCCTGCGCCGCCGTGACGGCGATCTGCAGCTTGCGGATGAGCGTGGGCTGGCCGATGTACTGCGCGAAGCGCTGGGGGCGCAGCGCGTAGTTGAAGTTGTTCTCCTCCGGGCCCTGGTTCTCCCCGGAAACGATGCGCTCGCGCGGCATGAGGACCGTTTTAGCTAAAGACATTGACATCACAAGCCGGGGGTTGAGAAGGCGAGGATGGAAGATGGCGGATGGACGATGGAGGAAGACGCCGGGCGCGTCTGGCGCTCGCCCGTTGTCTTCCTCCATCCTCTATCTTCCATCCTCCATCTTCGCCCCCGCTCACAACCGGGTCGCGGAGACGAGGGGGAGCAGGCGGGCGAGCGTCTTGAAAACGAGGCGTCACCGTCGGTGGCCACGGCGAGCGGTCACCACCGGATTAAAGGAGAAACATCGACCCTCGCCCGTCGCATCCCTCGCGCCTCCGCGACCCGATCGCGGATACCTAATTTATACCGAACATCGTAGCCGGCGATGGGGAGGTTGTCACGGGGAAAATGGGCTTTGGGAAGAAATGCGGATGTGAACGCCAAGACGCCAAGAACGCCAAGGTAGGAGGGAGAAAGAGAGGTGGTTGGCGCCGAGGGTACCCGCGGTACTCGTCATGTCATGAGGTCGATATCGTCATCACGCATCAGCCGCATGGCGGGCCCTTGCGATTTCGCCGCGTCGGCAGACAGTTCCGGCGCAAGCAGCAGACACGGACCGTGCCAGATCGTGAGGTGCGTGCGTCAGCGCGCACCACAACATCCGACGCCTTCCCTTCTCCGCCTCTGCTTCTCCTACCTTGGCGTCTTGGCGTCTTGGCGTTCATCTTCCTAAGAGACGACTCACGCCCGCACCGTCCGCAGCCGCAGCATCTCGCGCAACAGCACGTTCGTGGACGCCTCGGGGTTAGCCGACTTCGCCCGGTCGAGCAGGCGCTCGGCATCCGCCCGGCGTTCCCCGAGGGCCATCATCGCGGCGATCGCGTCCTCCTCGACGTCCGTGCGGCGCGACGCGGGGCCGGCCGCCGCCCCTTGCCGGCCGCGTCGAACGCGGTGGCGAACTTGGCGACCTTGCCGCTGAGTTCCGCGACGATCAGTCGGCCGTGCGCTTGCCGATGCCCTGCAGGCGGGTGAGGAACTTCGCGTCCTTCGACTCGATGGCGGCCGCGATCTCGCCGACCGGCGCGGTCAGCGCCTTGAGCGCGGTCTTGGCGCCGATCCCCTTCACGGTGGTGAACTTCTCGAAGAACTGTCGGTCGGCCGGGCGGAGGAACGCGATGAGCGTCGGCTCCAAACCGCCGCGCGAGGGGTCGCCGGTCAGCATGAAGATCGTGTGGAGCGTGAGGTCCTCGCCGAGGCTCGCCTGCAGCTCGGTCACGTCGGCCGCCGGCACGAGCAGCTCGAACTGCATCGGCCCGGCCTCGAGGAACACGCGGTCGTCTTCGACGCGTTTGAGCTTGCCAGTCAGGGCGGAAATCATGGGCGTTTCACCACGCGGGGAGAGGGATGTTTCACCACGGAGGACACGGAGATCACGGAGGAAAAGCGGTCGCAGATTATAGGCGAGCGGACGCGGTTTGGTGAGTCCCTGAGGGCGTTTATCGACGCGTCTGGCCGCACTCCGGGCAGCGATCGGGCGTGGCGCGGAGGTCGTAGCCACACGCGGGGCAGAGGCCGGCTTTCAGCCGGTGGTCGACGAGTTGGGTCCGCAACGTCCGGCGGACCGCCCAGGTGATGGCGAGGCCGCACGCGGCGGGCACCCCGACGGCGAGGACGCCGTCCGTCACGTCCGCCGTGCCCCCCTGCGGGCGCCGTCGGATCGCGTAGAGGACCGGCACCAACAGGAGGAGCAGCGCCCAAATGACGAGCAGGACGGCCGGCGTGAACGTCCGGCTCCCGAGCAGCCGTTCGTACTGGCGCTGGTCCCAGCCGCGCACGCCCGGCCGTGCCCTGCTCGGCGGACGATCATCCGGTAGGACTTGCGGCATGACATCGAACATCCTACCGCGCCGCGGCCGCCCCGCACTCGGGGCAGCGGTCGGGGGTCGCGCGGAGGTCGTAGCCGCAGGGGTGGCAGTGGCCGCGCGCCCGATCGTCGCGAATTCGCCGCGCTCGCCAGAGCCACCGCGCCGGGAGGATCGATAGAACGGCGGCTGGGAACCACAGGGGAAGGGTGACGGACCAGCCTCGAAACGCCATCCCGCTCGGCGGCCGTAGCGTTAGCGTGTATTCGTTGGACGAGAAGTAGAAACCGAGCGAGTTCCACAGCGATCGGTCCTCGTGGGGCGCGAGGACGATAAGCGGTCGCGGCGCTGGACCGGCCGTCGTGCGGCGTTTAAAACGGACGCGGCCGATGTCCCTTGGATTGGCCACGGCGGCTGCCACGACGGCTGTGCCTTTGTGGACGACGTTTTTCGAGATGAGCCTGATGCGTCCGAACTGGTATTGAACCGTGAGCCCCTTCTCGATCGACCCCTGTTCGATTGCGACGGAGCGCTGCCAAAGCCACCGTTCGCCAATGAAGTAGCTCCGCACCCACAGCACGCACACCCCTACGAGCAGCACCAGCGACACCGCCCAGCAGAACGTGAACAGGCGGCTGCGGACAGCGCTCACTCCCCCTCCGCGTCCAGCAGTTCGATCTTCTCGCCCCCCTCCGTGCCTTCGTGCCCCCGTGCCTTCGTGCCTTTGCCGCCCGCGCGGGACTGTGCCGTCTCCAGGTTCAACTGCATCGCGCAGCAGAGCGCGACGGCCAGCGCATCCGCCACGTCCGGCGGTTCGGGCGGGTCCTTCAGGCCGAACGTCGACTGGATCGCGCGCTGCATCTGGTCCTTGCTCGCGTGGCCGTGGCCGCTGGCGCTCTGCTTGATCCGGCTGGCCGAGTACTGCTCGACCCGCGCGCCGTGCCGCGACGCGACGAGCAGGATCACGCCGCGGGCGTGGCCCATCAGGATGGCGGTGCGCGGGTGGTTGTAGTGGGCGTAGAGCATCTCGACGGCGCACACGTCGTGCTTGTGCTCGGCGAACAGTTCGACTAGGCCGGCCTCGAGTTCCACGAGGCGGGCGTGGATCGGCGTCTTGTAGTTGAGGCGGATCTCGCCGCCGTCGAGGAGTCGCGGGCGCAGGGGGTGTCCTTCGATGACTGCCGTAGCCGGTGAGTCGCAGGCCGGGATCGATGCCGAGGATACGCATGGGCGGGGCTACTATAGCGTGACCGGGCGGCAGGCGGGTGCGAATGTGGTGGAGTGGTGGAGTGGTCGGGTGGTGGAGTAAAAATCACACCCGACCCCACCACTCCACCACTCCACCACTCCACCACTCCTCACCTCCTCCCTCGCCGGGCCGGAGAAGGCGAGGAAGCAGGCGCCGACGCCGATGGTGACGAGGCCGAGGCTTGGCCGCCGAGGATCAGCACGAAGCCGAACGACGCGACCGGCACGCCGAAGCCGATCAGCACGCGGCGGCGCAGGGCGGCGGCGAACCGCTGGGCCGACGCGAAGTCCTCGGCGTCGCCGTAGTCCTTCCAGAACGGGGCCGGCGACTCGTACTGCAGCGGGAGCGGGACGGACGCGGGCGGCGGGGCGCGTCTTCCTCATCCTGCTCGCGGCTCTCGCCAGCCGACGGGTCGGGCATGCGTCGCCTCCGCGGGTCTGACGCGGACGGGGGTGCCGTCACGCGTCGATCGGTTCGCCGCGAAGTCCCTGTCGTCGATGCGCCGGTGAAGTCCGGCTGGTGATCTCACCATCGGCGTGACGGGCCAATGTTGGTCGATGACGCTTCGTTCGACTTGTAGTTGCGACGCCTGCGTCGCGGTTGCGCGCAGCCGCAAATCGTCGCGCGACGTGACTCGCCGCTGCTCTGCGACGGCGACGCAGGCGTCGCAACTACGGGGCCACTCGTGAAAAGCGACGGTCGATGACCCTGCGCCCGTTGCGACGATGCCGGACGGCGCGGCGGGCGCTCGCGGTTTCGCCGCGTCAGCGGGCGCGGGTAGTGGTGCGCGGGACGGATCGCGTCACAAAAGCCCGTCTTCTTGCAGCTCGATGGAGGGCGCTTCGTTCTGCCGCCTCGTTACGTCTCGCGCAAACGCGGCGGGCAAGCCCGCCGGCTAAATAATAGGGCGTGGAGCGAACCGCGACCCGCGGGCTAATCGAACGCGCCTCCACGGTCACGCGTCGCGCCGGGGGACGGGGCATGATGTGGGGTTGTCATCGTGACGCGTCGCGACGCCGCCATAGGGGGAGCGTGAGCCCGATCAGGCCGGCGCCCCACCCGGCGAAGTACGGGGCGTCGCGCATGTCGACGCCGGCCCACGCCTGCACGATGCCGGTCGCGAGCAGGCCCAGGCCGAGCGCGAAGACGAGCCGCCGGGCGATGCGCAGCGGCAGGGCGTTGTCGTCCCAGACGGACGACGGCTGGGGCCGGCCGTACTCCAGGGGGAGCGGCGCGAGCCGCGGCGGTGCGTCGTGGTCGCTCATGGAGGGTCACTCCTTGCGCCAGAGGGTGCCGTCGGGCCGGTCCTCGAGCGTGACGCCGAGATCGGCCAGACCCTTGCGGATCGAGTCGGCCAGCGCGAAGTTCTTCGTCTGCCGCGCCTCCTGGCGGAGCCGGATGAACAGCGCCATCAGCCCCTCGGTCAGGCCCGACTTCTCCTCGGCGGCCGGGGCGGCGAGCTTCGGGTTGAACAGCCCGAGCACCACGCCCAGGTTCCGCAGCGTCTGCACCGCGGCCGAGGCGGCGGCGGCGGCGTCGACGGACTTGCTGCGGTCGAGGTCGTTGCGCTCGACGAACGCGTTGACCTCGCCCGCCAACTCGTGCAGCACCGCGATCGCGCCGGCGGTGTTGAAGTCGTCGTCCATCATCTCCAGGAACTTCATCTTCAAATCGAGCACCGCCTTGGCGAACGCCGCGTGCTGCTGCGACTCCAGCAGCGCGGTCGCGGCGGCGTCCATGTCGGGCGCCTTGTCGGCGGCGGGCCCGCCGGTGATGCGCTCGATCCGCTCGAACAGGCGGGCGAAGACGTTCAGCGCCTTCTTGGAGTTGGCGAGCACCTCGTCGGAGAACTCGATCGGGCTGCGGTAGTGCGTGCTGAGCAGCATGTAGCGCAGCACCTCCGCGCCGTTGCGGGCGACGAGGTCCTTGGCGCGGACCATGGCCGCGTTGCCGCTGCTCTCGTGGATGTCCGCCGCCTGCCACTGCCCGCCGGCCGCCTTCGTGCGGAGCTTCGTGAGGCCGTTGTGGAGCCAGTACTTCGCGAACGGCTTGTCGGTGCAGCTTTCGGACTGGGCGAGTTCGTTCTCGTGGTGCGGGAACATCAGGTCGAGCCCGCCGCCGTGGATGTCGAACGTCGGGCCGAGGTACTTCATGCTCATGGCCGAGCACTCGATGTGCCAGCCGGGCCGGCCCGCGCCCCAGGGGCTGTCCCACGACGGCTCGCCCGGCTTGGCGGCCTTCCAGAGCGCGAAGTCGGCCGGGTGGCGCTTGCCCTGGCCCTCGAGCTGCCGGCCGGTCGATTCCTGCTCCTCGACGCGGCGGTGCGAGAGCTTGCCGTAGTCGGCGTCCTTCGTCACGTCGAACCAGACGTTGCCGCCCGAGGCGTACGCCTTGCCGCCGTCGATGAGGCCGCGGCACATCTCCACGATCTCGGCGATGTGCTCCGACGCCTTGGGGAAGCGGTCCACCGTGTCGACGCCCATGGCCGCCAGCACGTCGAAGTAGTCGGTCGTGTGCCGCTCGGCCAGTTCCTTCATCGTCGTGTTCTTCTTGGCCGCGGCGTCGATGAGCTTGTCGTCGACGTCGGTGATGTTCACGACCCACGTGACCTCGAAGCCCTTGTACTGGAGGTAGCGCTTGACGGCGTCGAAGATCACCGGGCCGACCATGTGCCCGATGTGCGGCTCCTTGTAGACCGTCGGCCCGCAGAGGTACATCCCGACCTTGCCGGGGTGCACGGGGTCGAACAAATCCTTCTGACGGGTGAGGGTGTTGTAGACGCGGAGGCTCATGGGGAGGAAACGCGTAGTGCGTAATTCGTAGTGCGTAAGAAGAAGCGACGAGACTACGCGGACGCTACGCCTTTCCCGCTTCTTACGCAATACGCACTACGCATTGCGCAATGACAGCAACACGACCGCGTGGGCCGCGACCGCCTCGCCGCGCCCGATCGCGTCGCACCCCTCGTTCGTGCCGGCCTTGACGTTGACCTGCCCGCCGAGGCGGTCAGTCAGGTACTGCACGATCTGCGGCTTGAACGGCTTGAGCCGCGGGCGCTCCGCCTGGATGGTGAGGTCGAGGTTGAGCAGGTCGTAGTCGACCCGCCGCACCTCGTCGAACACGGCGTCGAGAAACGTGGTACTCGCGGCGCCGCGCCAGCGCGGATCGGCGTCGGAGAAGTGCTCGCCGATGTCCCCCCATCCCATCGCGCCGAGGAGCGCGTCGACGATCGCGTGGATGACGACGTCGCCGTCGCTGTGCGCGACGACGCCGATCTCCTCCGACACGCAGACCCCACCCAGCATCATCCGCCCGCCCGGACGGGTGCGGTGCAAGTCGTACCCGTGGCCGACCCGGAACGGGAGCGGATGCACTTCGAGCGGCACGGTGATCTTTGGCGCGATCTCCCTCATCGGCCCCCGGCGGGTTTCTCGCGGTAGCCGCGGGCGACGTCGTACTGCTCGACCTGGTCGGGCGTGAGGATCTCGCGCGCCCGCACGTGTGCCTTGAGGTGCACGGCCCGCAGTTGCGCGTGCGCGCGGCCGGCGTCGGCCGTCAGGCGGTCCACTGCGGCGGCGTCGGCCTTGCCGTCGGCGAACAGGGCGTCGAGCGCTCGTTCGGCGTCGACGAGTTGCCGCCCGACCCGCACCGCGTCGTCCCGCATCGTCCGGAAGGCCTGCTCCGTGAGCTTGACCTGCTCCGGGGTCAGCTTCAGTCCCTCGCGGAGTTCCAGGACGTGCATCGGTCCGGGGTAGGAGTTGAGCTCCGCCGCCTTGGCGAGCCCCATCCCGCGGCCGGCGAGGTACCCCTCGACCTGCTCGGCCGCGAGCGACTTGATCGGCCGCCCCTGCTCGCCCGCGTGGAAGCGCGTCCGGGCTGCCGAAAGTGCTGGGCCGCCGCGGTGACCGCGACGAGCGCGGCGGCGACGACGGCGGCCGTTGCCGAGGGGAGCGTCGGTCGATGCCGACGAGGAATCGAAGCCGCCAGCGCAAGTCGTACTCCTTGATCTTCCGGTAGAGCGTGCGCTCGCCGATGCCGAGGATCTTGGCCGCCTGTTCGCGGTTGCCGTCGGTGAGCTTGAGCGTGTTGCGGATCAATTCCTTCTCGGCCTGCGTGATGCTGATGCCGACGAGGTTGTTCATCCCGCCGACCGACAACTCGCCGGCGGCCGGGCGGATCTCCGGCGGCAGCGACTCGGGGCCGAGCAGCGGGCCGGGGGAGAGGACCACGAGGTTCTCCACCACCTGCTTCAGCTCGCGCACGTTCCCCGGCCAGCCGTAGCTCATCAGCACCTGCTGCGTCTCGGGGCGCAGCCCGTCGACCTCCTTGCCGTACTTCTCCGCGGCCTGCTGGAGGAAGTAGTGGATCAGCAGCGGGATGTCCTCGCGCCGCTCGCGCAGGGCGGGGACCTGGAGCGTGACGCCCTTGATGCGGAAGTAGAGGTCCTCGCGGAACGTCTTGTCGGCAACCATTTCGTCGAGCTTCTTGTTCGTCGCGCTGATGAGGCGCACGTCGACGTGGCGCGGCTCGTTCGACCCGAGCCGCACGACCTCGCCGCTCTCGAGCACGCGCAGCAGCTTGGCCTGCATCTCCTGCGGCATGTCGCCGATCTCGTCGAGGAACAGCGTGCCGCGGTCGGCGTGCTCGAAGCGGCCCTCGCGGTCGGTGTTGGCGCCGGTGTACGCGCCGCGGACGTGGCCGAACAGTTCGTCCTCGAGGATCGTCGGCGCGAACCCCGCGCAGTTCAGCGCGACGAGCCGCTGCTTGCGGCGGCGGCTGGTGTTGTGGATCGCGCGGGCGAAGAGCTCCTTGCCCGTGCCGCTCTCGCCGAGGATCAGCACCGGGATGTCGCTCTGCGCGACCTGCCGGGCCGTGCGGATCACGCGCTGCATGCCGGCGCTGGAGCCGACGATCGGGTCGAAGCCGGTGTTGTCCAGGAGCTGCGCCTGCAGCGCGATGTTCTGCTTCTGCAGCGCCGCCCGCTCGGCGGCGCGGTTGACCTGCGCGCGGAAGTACTCCAGGTCGAGCGGCTTCTCGATGTAGTCGTACGCGCCCTCGTTCAGCGCCTGCTTGCAGGTGGGGATGTCGGCGTGGGCCGTGACCAGCAGCACCGGCGGCGGCGGCTCCTTCTGCCGGGCGCGGCGCAGGACCTCCAGCCCGTCGCGATTGCCCTCCATGACCAGGTCGGTCACGACGACGTCGTAATCCTTGCGGTCGAGCTTCGCCCGCGCCTCGGCCAGGCTGAACGTCACGTCGCACTTGTGCCCGAGGCGCGACAACGCCTCGCACATGACCTGCGCGTGGTCCTGCTCGTCGTCGACGACCAGGATGGTAGATTTCTTGATGTCGGTTTCAGGCATCGGCTGGCTTATTTAACCACGAAGGCACGAAGACACGAAGCGGGCCCGGATTGGCCGGACCGGCCGCTCGCCCACGCCTTCCGCAACCACTTCTATCAGACGATGAGAAAGGCGGCCCCTTCGGAGTTCTCGGAGCCCGCTTCGTGTCTTCGTGCCTTCGTGGTTCCAACTGTCTCATTCCCTCACAACGGCAGCTCGATCCGGAAGTCCGACCCCCGGCCCACCTCGCTCGTGATCGAGATCCGCCCGCCGTGTTCCTCGATCACCCGGCGGGTGATGGCCAGGCCGAGGCCGGTGCCGCCGGACTTCGTGGAATAGTACGCGTCGAACAGCTTGCCGAGCGATGCGGCCGGGATGCCGCGGCCGGTGTCGATCACGTCGATCACGGCCCGGCCGTCCTGGCGCTTGGCGGCCAGGATGATCTCGCCCCCCTCGGGCGGCATCGCCTGCACGGCATTGATCATCAGGTTGAGCAGCGCCTGCTTGATAAGCCGCTCATCGAGGCGGGCGACGAGCGCCCCCGGCCCCTTGCTGAGCCGCAGGCGCACGCGCTGCGACTGGGCCTGCGGCGTGTAGAAGTCGACGAGGTCCTCCAGCATCTCGTTCACGTCGTGCGGCCTGCGGTCGACCTCGATCCGCCCGGCGTAGCGCATGAAGTCGTCGAGGATCTCCCGCAGGCGGCCCGTCTCCTTCTGCACGGTGCCGAGGCGGTTGGTGAGGCGGGCGAACGCGGGACCGGCGGGGATGTCCTCGCGCAGGAGCTGGAGGTTGAGCTGCACGGTCGACAGCGGGTTCTTGATCTCGTGCGCCAGCCCGCTCGTGAGCGTGCCGAGCTCGGCGAGGCGTTCGGCGCGGCGGGCGCGCTCGTTGAGGCGCTCGAACCGGCGGTACGCGACGACCGCGGCGACGCCGAACATCGCAAAGCTACCGAGGACGCCGGCAAGCAGTCCCCACGCGAACAGGCCCATGCGCGCCAAACCTAGGGGAGCGGGCGAATCCGGGCAAGGCGGCCGATTCGAGACGCGCGCGTCGGGGCGCGGGGACGACGGATGATCGATCGGAGAGGCGCAGAGGTCGCGGAGGCAAGCACGGGAGAACGGGTTCGATCCGTACCCGCCGCCCCATTTAGCCGGCGGGCTTGCCCGCCGTGAACGCGGGACGACGACGACGCGCCGCGCAGGGGACGATCCCGCACCATCAAGGCGACGACCCGACGGAGCACCGTCCGGCGACACCCGCATCCCCGCGGACGAAAGAAGGGGAGAGCCGCGACCGATGCGGAAAGGTCGCGTACGCCGACGCCCGACGTCGGGCGCAATAGAGCACCCGCGCGCCGAAGCGGACGGTCCGCTCGGGCGGTGGGCGTACGGGACGTGGGACCACGCTTAGGACGTGTCGGAGAAGTCGAACCACCAGGCGGTGGCGCCGGCGTCCCGCCCGCGTCTCGATCGGAAGAACGCCGGCGAGACGCCCGCGCCACGCTCCCACGCGCGACTTCTCGAACACGCTCTTAGACCTTCGCCCTGACCGGCGCCGCCTGGCGGCGGACCTTCTGGGCGGAGAGGCCCTTGTCGCCGCGGATGATCTCGTAGTCCACGACCTCCCCGTCCTTGAGCGAGCGGAAGCCGTCCCCCTCGATGCTGCTGAAGTGGACGAACACGTCCTCCCCGTCGGGACTGACGATGAACCCGAACCCCTTCTTCGTGTCGAACCACTTCACGGGACCCGTAGGCATGTCGCGCCTCCCCGAAACGGAAAACGTACGCGTCTCTAAGAACCCGGGCGGGCCCGCGCCCGGTCGCGGCCGGTACATGCGGTTCGATTCGCGCGAGATGAGATGTCCAACGGCGCCCAGATCGATGAGAAGCCCGGACGCACACAACCGGCCCTGCAACCGCCGGCCCGCCCTAGCCCTGCGCGGGTTCCCCGGGGCGGACGATCGCCGCCCGCACGATAACGGCGTGCCCGGCGCGTGTCCAGCAATATTCGACAAGCCCCCGCGCGCGCGCGCCCCGCTCGGTCGCGCGCGGGCGAATGCGCGGCTCGAGCCGCGGGCGGAACGGGCAGCGAACCGGCAGCGAACGGCCGAGCCCGCGCGGCGCGCGGCGACGCCCGTCGCGGCCGGGGCGACAGCCCGGCTCCGGCGGACGGCAGAGGAATTATTATTCATTGGGCCCACTACGGTTATCGCGAAACGACGAAGAATTACGTCCGTTGTGGGCCGCGGCGGGCTACTCTATACTCCGAGGCCGTTCGCTGCCGTGTTGGAGGAATACGTGACGACTGTGCCAAACACCCTGCCGTTCCCGACGCGTCGGCCCCGCCGCGCAACATCCTGATCGTCGACGACAGTCCGCCGACCGCCCGGGGGCGGCGCGGATCCTGACGTCGGCGAGTTATCAGACGAGCGTCGCCGCACAGCGCGCCGAGGCTGGACCACGCCCAGCGCTGGAGTTCGCCGCCGCCGTCGTCGACGTGCACCTCGGCGACATGAACGGGCTGGTCGTCGCGCAAAGCTCCGCGAGCGCCTCGGGCCGGCGGCGACGATCATCATCCTCAGCGGCGACACGTCGCTCGAGACGCTCAACTCGCTCCCGCACGTCCGGCGCGACCTACTTCTTCAGCAAACCGGTGAGCGCGAGCCAACTGCTCGACCGGTTGAAGGAATGGGTCCCGCAGGGGGACTGGCGAGCTAGTCGCGCCGCGCGCCGCACGCGTTGCTCAACGCGGGCGCCGGAAGCGTCGCGAAGACGCGAGCTTCTTCCGCGCATCCTTCTTGTCGACGCTGACCGGCGCGCCGACTCGGGATCTCCCCCAGCCGCCGCGTCTCGCATCCCCAGATCTTCGCTTTGCCTTCCAAACTGCGTCGGGATCAAATCGGGCGGTAGCGCGTGCGCCGTCGCGCGCGCGTCCGCCTCATTCCTTCGCCCGGACCCGCGTCCTCCCCTTCACGTACTTTTGCGCCAGCTCGACGTAGTGCTCCGTGAGCCAGCGCATGCCGCTGTTCCTCCTCCTTCACCGGCCGCACGATCTTCCCCGGCACGCCCATGACGGCCATGCCGTCGGGCACCTCCAGCCCCGGCGGCACGACCGCGCCGGCCGCCACGAGGCACCCGCGGCCGATCTTCGTGCGCGACAGGAGCGTCGCGCCATCCCGACGAGCGACCCCCGCCCGACGCGCATGCCGTGCACGATCGCGCCGTGGCCGATCGTGACGTCGTCCTCGATCACGTTGGGCACGTCGGTGTCGCAGTGGACGCACGCGCCGTCCTGCACGTTCACCCGCCGGCCGATCGTGACCGGCGCGACGTCCCCGCGCACGACGGCGTTGAACCAGAAACTCGCCAGCTCGCCGACCTCGACCTCCCCCACGATCGTGCTGCCGCGCGCGACGAAGTACCCGGCGGGGGTTTGCGTGAAGAGCGACATGCGGGGAATGTACACGGGTGGCGCGTAGGGAGGAACGCGGTTCACTAAGGGGTTTTGCGCCCGAGCAGGAGCGAGTGAATGACCAATGACCAAGCCCCAATGACCAACAAATGACCAAGTGCTAATGACCAGAGAGTGCCCGCTCAAGGCGTGTGCGTCGGGCGAGCATCGTTTAGCCGCCGCTCGAAGAGCGCGCGACGGACCCGAGATCGCAACGTGCCGCTCTTCGAGCGGCGGCTAAACGGTGAGCTGAGGATCGGACATCCGCGCGTGTCCACACCGATCGGGGACTGCCAGCGAGCAGATGGGCCACGGGTAAGCGTGGGCGCTTGCGCCACTTGGTCATTAGGTCGTTGGTCATTTGTTGGTCATTGGGGCTTGGTCATTGGTCATTTACGCGGAACATCTCAATCGCGCACGGATCGCACCCCCGCCCTTCACCCCACGTTCAACCCCGCCACGTATTCCTCCAGCGCGCTTCCGCTGGGTGTCGCGCGTCGCGGTGAGTTCGTTGATCGCCGCCTGGTGACCTTCGATCGTCGTCTCCTGCTCGTTGAGCTTCCGCTCCAGCCGGCGGTGGTACTCGGTGTCGACGCGGACGGTCTTCATGTTCTCGCGGATGCGCTGCTGCTCGGCGGCGATCTCGTTGATCCGCGCCTGGCGCTCGGCGATCTGCCGCTCGGTGTCGACCACGGCCGACCGCAGCGCGATCGCGCGGGCGAGGGCGTCCTTCACGTCCTGCGGGATCGGGCCGGTCTTGACGTACCCGGCGAGCACGCCGAGGTCGGCCGGCAGGATCTCCAGCGCCTCGGATTGCACGATCTCCTCCTTCACCGTCAGCTTCGTCTGCTTGCCCGCCGGCGTCGCCCTTGAAGCGGTAAAGCTGCTCGGTCGTCTCCAGCGGCTTTTGCGTCTCGACGAGCGACCACCCCTGCCGCCGCGGGTGCTCGATCAGCAGCGTCTTGGACGCGTCGCCCTTGTTCTCGGCCAGGTAGTCCTGCGAAGACGTTCTTGCGCTTCACCTCGAGCACGCCCTTGACGATCCGGCCGGTGACGACCGCGCTCTCCTGCCTGGCACTCGTCGCGTCGACGCGCACCTGCTGGTCGACGCCGAAGCTCAGCAGCCGCTCCTGGCCCGGCGGCACGTCGTCGACGCGGGCGTCGCCGGCGTACGTCCCCGCCTCCAGGACGGTGACGGGCCCTGGAGCAGGTGCTTGCCGCTGGTGTTCTTCACGCGCACGCCGTTGAGCGGGTGCTTCGCCAGCACGTTGGGGTTGTAGATGCTGAGGCGTTCGACCTCGACCGCGTCGGCGACGATCGGGATCATCGCCGAGCCGCTGCCGGGGGAGGCTGACGCTGCCGACCGTGTACTGGAACAGCTCGCCCACGTCCGCCGCCGACGCCAGCGACGCGACCGAGGCGGCGGCGTCGATGGGCCCGTTTTCAGCGGCGAGCGCCTCGCCCGCGGCAGCCGCCGCGTCAGCAGCGCCGCCGACGCTGGTACCATGCCCGCCCCGCCGACCCCGCCGCGGCCGCCCGACGTCCCACGCGCTTCCCGCCGCGCGACGCGCGCAAGTCGAAGTTCGTCGCCTTCTCGAATTCCGCTTCCGGCAATCTCCCGCTGAGCCCCTCGTCGTACGTCTGCGGCGTCAGGCTGGCGTACAACTCCGGCTGCACGGTCGGCCGCGGCACGTAGAGCGGGCTGTACAAGTTCTGGATGAAGCTGATCGGCCGCCCCGACACGAGCGACAACTGCACGTTGTTCCAGTCGCTGTCGGTCTGGTTCTCCACGATCGCCCACCCCTGCAACTGCGCCTTGCCCGGCTGCGCGCGCGCGCCGCCTCCCCGCCGCGCGGGCCCGCAGGGTCCTGTTCTCCCGTCTTAGCATCCGGCACCCCGGGCTTCGCGTCGTCGTCGCCGTTCGACAGGATCAGTCGGTAGCTCGTCTTCCAAACCGGCGTCTCCACGACGTACCCGATGCGCACGCGCCGCTCGCCCTGCCCGCGGAAGTTGATCGTCACCGGCTTCTTGTCCTGGTCGCGCGCCTGCGATAGCGCCGTCGGCGCCCGCTCGAGTTCCTCGCGAAGGGCCGGGTCCTCGAGGTGGAGCAGTCGCACCTCGTCGAGGTTGACCGACCGGATGCCGGCCGCGACGAGCAGGTTGATGATGTTGACCTCACGGACGGTCTTGCCGTCGCCGCCCTCGACGGGGACCTTCCGCGTCCTCGACGCCGAGCACCGTGCCGGTCAGCGGGTCTTCCGCGCCGACGGTGACGGTGAGCGCGCCCGCAACTGGTTGAGCAGTTCGGCCAGCGACGGGTTGCTCGTGATGTCGACCTGGAAGCTGCGCAGCGTCTTGGAGACCGGGTCCTGGCTCGGGTAGGTGATCGTCGTGACCTTCCCGTCGTCGAGGTCCTGGAGGACGAGGCTCTTGAGGATGTCGTTGATCTGCTGCGTCTTGAACCGCAGCTCGGTCGAGCCGTCGCCCCGGACGGTGCCGAAGTGCTCGAAGTAGCCGACGCCGCTGGAGAAGAGCACGACCTGCTTCACCGGCACCTGCACGTCCTGAGCGGCCTTGCCCTTGTCCGCGGGCTGCGTCGCGGCGGCCGGCGCCGGCTCGGCCGCCGACGTCGGCCGCGGCAGCGCGACCGCCGCCGCCACCGCCACTGCCAGGATCGCCGATGTCATCTGCTTCCGCATGATCGAGCCTCGCGCGTTGGATTGGGTTTGTTTCGCACTTGAGATTCGCAGCCCTTCTGACGCGCCGAGCAGCGGAAGGTTCGGCGAATTGATTGGTTTTGGCGCTCGCGCGTCACCAGTCCGGATCGTCGCGAAACCGCAAGCGACCACCACACCAACCTCGCGCACGGCGCCACCGGATCGTCCGACGAACCGCGTTCGCGCCGTGCGAGCACGACCCACGCGGAAGACTCTTCCCTCCACCTCACTCCCCACTCCCCCACTCCACACTCCTCCACCGCCCCACCACTCCTCAACCCCCCGCTCGCCTCGTACGATACTGCGATGAACACGCCCCCGCTCTACGCCCCGTGGCGGATCGACTACATCAAGTCGCTTCACAAGCCCGGCGGCGACGCCTGCTTCCTCTGCGAGGCCGCGGCCGCGGCGGAGGGGAGTGACGATTGGCGGCAGCGCCTCGTCCTGTGGACGACGCCGCAGAGCGTCGTGATGATCAACCGTTACCCGTACACGAACGGCCACCTCCTCGTCGCGCCGCGCGCGCACAAGGCCGACCCCGAGCAGTTCACGGCCGACGAGCAACTCGACCTCCAGCAGCAGACGACCGAGGCGGTGAAGCTCCTCCGCCGCGCCGTCTCGGCCCAAGGGTTCAACATCGGCATCAACCTCGGCCGCTGCGCCGGTGCGGGCGTGCCGGGGCACCTGCACCAGCACATCGTCCCCCGCTGGGCCGGCGACGTGAACTTCATGGGCGTCGTCGGCGAGGTGCAAATCGTGCCCGAGGCGATGAGCCAGTTGTACGAGGAACTGATGCACGTGAGGCGCGAGATGAGCGGGACGTGAACTGCCGCCGGCATCAGGTCGATCCCGCACTTACGACCTCTGACGGAATGACGGCGGGTTTAACCATGGAGACACGGAGACACGGAGTAAGGACGGAGGAAGAGGACAGGTGATCAAGGATGGACAAAGCGAACTTCGGCACCGCACGCCGTTAGCGTCCGCCCTCCACCCTCCACCCTCTACCCTCTACCCTCTACCCTCTACCCTCATCTTCTCTTCTCCGTGCCTCCGTGGTTCAACTTCTCCGGCGCGGAACCGCGGGTGACAAACGGCCGCCGCCACGTCACACTCCCCCGCCATGCTCAGCGGCGAAACGTTCCTGCAGGTCTTCATCCCGCTGTTCGTCACGATCGACGCGTTCGGCCTCGTGCCGGTCTTCCTCGGCGTCACCAGCGGGCTGCCGGAGGTGCGCCGGCGGCACATCACGTTCGAGGCCGTCGCGGTGTCGCTCGTGGTCTGCCTCGTGTTCATGATGCTCGGCACGCGGATCTTCGCGTTCCTCGGCATCGCCGCCTACGACTTCCGCATCGCCGGCGGCGTGCTGCTGCTCGTGCTGGCCGTCTACGACCTGCTGACCCCCGGCAAGCCGGGCGTCCACGAGACCGAGATGGTCGGCATCGTCCCGCTCGCCATGCCGATGATCGCCGGCCCCGCCACGCTCACGACGCTGCTCGTGCTCGTCCCGCGGCACGGCGTGTGGGTGACGACGCTCGGCCTCGTCGTCAACTTCGCGCTGCTGCTGATCGTGCTCCTGCTCGCCACCCGCCTCGCCCGCCTCATCGGCCTGAGCGTGCTGCGCGCCCTGAGCAAGTTCGTCATGATCCTCCTCGCGGCCATCGCCGTGAACATGATCCGAGTAGGCGTCGCCGAGGCGATCGCCGGCTGGAAAGCGGGACATTGAATCAACGCGCCCAAGCGCCGCGCGTGCAAGAACGAAACGCCGCGCGAGCGCCCCCGACGCGCGCTCTTCGAGCGGCGGCTAAACCGGTAGCACTGACGCAGCATCGTCCCACTCTTCAACTCCCCACTCCCCACTCCTCCACTCCCCACTCTTCCACCCCACCACCCCACCACACAACCACCCAACCACTCCCCACCTCCCCCTCCCCCCGGCGCGCCGCTCGGATATACTCGCGGCCATGGACGACGCCATTCGGAACCACCTGCGCCCCGGCGTTCGGGTGAAGGTGACGCAGCAGATCGCCGGCCGCGACTACACGTGGACGAGCGAGATCCGCGGCACGATCATGGAGTACGAGCAGAAGCAGACCGGCAGCTGGTACGCCCACTCGAAGAACGACAAGCTCTGGCTCGACCGCCTGCGCGCCTCCGCAAGGAGGACGGCGAGCTGACCACGCTCAACCTCGACGACTACAGCCACATCGAGATCCTCGCGGTCGTCGCCAGCCGCCGCCGCCGTCGAGAAGAAGAACGAGACCGACCTGCCTGTTTGAAGAGTAAAGGAGTGGTCGGGTGGTGGTGTGGTGGGGTGAACTGCCACCTCCCTGCTTCCCACCCCACCACACCACCACACCACCACCCGACCACTCCACCACCTCCGCAACATGGATGCTGCCATCTTCGGCCTGATCGTCGCCGACCTGATCGCCGAGCCGTTCGACCTGCGCGCCCGCCGGCGCCGGGCGGGCTGGCGATCCTCAACTCGCTGTCGCTCACGACCGGCGGCAACGCCTGCAACACCGCGATCGCGATGGCGAAGCTCGATGGCGTCGCGACGGCCGGCCTCGTCGGGGACGACCTGCTCGGCGCGGCAATGGTCGACCGATTGAACGCGGCCGGCGTCGACACGTCGGCGATCTTCCGGCGGAGCGAGCGGCAGACGAGCCGCGACGGTCGTGGCGGTCGAGCCGGGCGGCGAGCGCGTCTTCTACCACACGCCCGGCGTCACCGAACTGCTCGACGCCGACGCCTTCCGCCGGTGCCTCCCCGTCCTCCGACAGTGCAAGTGGGTGCAGGTCGGCTACTTCGGCCTGCTGCCCGCTCACGCCCGATCTGCCCGCGTGCTGGCCGAGCTGCGCGGCCGCCGGCCACGAAGATCGCGCTAGACACGGTGAACCCGCCCGCCGCGATGGCGCAGCTCGAGCCGATCCTGCCGTACCTCGACCTCTTCGCCCCCAGCCGCACCGAGGCCGCCGCCCTGGTCGGCGAGGCCGACCCCGCCGCGATGGTCGCCGCCTTCCGCCGGCACATGCCGAGGGCCTGATCGGCATCAAGCTCGACGCCGACGGCTGCTACCTCGACGACGGCCGCGGCCCGGCCGTCACGATCCCGTCGTACAAGATCGACCCGGTCGACACGACCGGCGCCGGCGACACCTGGTTCGGCGGCCTGCTGACGGGCCTGATCAAGGGCATGCCGCTCGAGCAGGCCGGCCGCCTCGCCAACGCGCCGCCGCCGACTGCTGCACCGCCAGCGCGTCGGCCGGGGTGAAGAACTTCGACGAGACGCTCGCGCGGGTGTAGCACGCGGGGCAGTCCGACCCGCGAAGCCTGCATCCGCAGTTGAGACTTTCGGGTGTCCCGTGTCGCCGCGGGAGGAGGGGAGCGGTCTTCCGCGATAAGACCAGCGGGCTTCCGCCCGCGGCTATCAGGTGCGAGTCGGGGTTTTCAACAGAGCGAAACCTGCGCTTGGCGCCACGTTACGCCGAACGTGAAGCAGCGCCCTCCCTCTTCCCGGTACGCCGGGGAGAGGGCAGGGGAGAGCGGCCGCGCGAGTGTCACACCGGGGAAGGCCATATGCCCCGCGAGCCGCTCTCGAATTCCGGGGGAGTGGTAAGTTCACCATCGGCTCCAGAGGTCGCGAACCGCACGACGAGCCGCGCGTCGGAGTGACATCGATCGTGCCGCTCGCTTGCAGGCGTCGAGGATCGCAGGACTCGACGGCGATTGAAGGCCGGCGGGAGCAACGCGAGGAATGAGGCCGTTTCATCGTTTATACGCGACACTTCGCGGCGAACGTCGGCTGCCTCGCCGCGGTCGTGCTCGTTTTGTTGGTTGCCGGATCGATCTTCGGGCTGGTCCTGATGGCATGGTGGCCGTACTTTCAGCCGGATGCGCCGCAGTGAGGGCGGGAGCGGGACGCCGAACGGCGACCGATGAAGCCGGAGTCAACTTGTCCCGGTGGCGACGTGCCGAAATTGATCGACATCCGCATGGCGGACGGCTCGCGACACTTCGCCGACGCGGGCTTCGTCGCGCCAGTGCTGCTCGTCGCCCACTTGAGGCGCGTGCCCGGGCTGACCGTCACGGACGTGCTCGACACGCCGGTCGAGGCGTGGATCGACTTCACCTATCGCGGGCACCGGTTCACGATGAACAATCCGCTCAACGAGTACTCGGTGTTCGTCGAAGACCCGGCGTGCCCCGAGGCGGTCCTGTCGGAGGTCGCGAGCTATGTCCAACGTGTCCGCTGATCTCGAACTTCCGGCAGCCGCTGACCTCGTCCGCGACGGCTACACGATCGTGCCGGGCGTCCTGCGCGAGCACTGCATCGAGCAGTTGCTGAGCCGCACTCGAAGCCGTCGGCGACGACGAGGCGACGCGCGAGAAGCAGAGCCGCGTCTACGCGATGCGGAACCTGCTCGCGCTCGTGCCGGCCGTTCGGGCGCTGGCGGATTCGCCGGGCGTTCGGGGGCTCGTGGAGCCCGTGCTCGGTGATGGCGCCCGGCCGGTGCGCGGGCTGCTGTTCGACAAGACGCCGGGCGCGAACTGGAAGGTCGCGTGGCACCAGGACCTGTCGATCGCCGTGCGGGCGCGGATCGACGTGCCGGGGTTCGGGCCGTGGTCGACCAAGGCGGGCGTGCCGCACGTCCAGCCGCCGGTGGAAATCTTGCGCAACATGCTGACCGTGCGGCTTCACCTCGACGACTGCGGCGCCGACAACGGCCCGCTCAAAGTGCTGCCCGGCTCCCACGCGGCCGGCGTGCTGTCAGCCCCGGAGGTCGAGGCGTGGCGGGCGCGGGCCGATCCCGTCGCCTGTCACGTATCCGCCGGCGGCGCGGTGCTCATGCGGCCGTTGCTGCTGCACGCGTCGTCGTCCGCCGCCGTGGCGCGGCACCGCCGGGTGATCCACCTGGAGTTCGCGGCCGGCCCGCTCCCCGGTGGGCTGGAATGGTTCGAGGAGGAGGAGTCGGTCCATGGCTAACGCGCCGATGGTCGGAAGTTGGGCGGTCGAGGTGCGGGCGGTCCGGCCGTTCACGATCCACAGCGACCTTTACTACGAGCTGCACGTCCTCCGCCTCGACGAGCCGAGCGGCAACATTTTCTCCCTGCGCGTCCCCCAGCACGCGACGGATGGTGAGCCGAAGGTGGGCGAGCGGCTGACGGTGTCGTTCCTGATGGGACAGGTGACGGGGGCGAAGAGGACCGCGGGATGAACGGCCGCCGGGACGATCCCGACTGCTGCTACTGGCGATCACTTTGCGGCTCGCTGGCGGCCGGACGGCAGAGCCTCCCCAACGTGAGACGCGAGAAGGCGAGCACGAAGAACGATGCGACGGCAAATAACGTTGCGCGCGGCCAAGAGACCGGAGGCGACACGTCGTAGTACCAGAACAGCGGCACGCCCAGCACAACCAACCCGCCGCTCAAGATCACTGCGGGGAGCGACGAGAGCATGACGATCGCGGCTATGTACTTGGCGATCTGTCGCCCCATATGGTGATCGTACAACCGTCGCAGCGTCGGGCCACCGTGCTATTTCGCCGCGTCCTGCGTCCGCGCCACTCGACCCCGCCCGCCGCCGCCATTAAAGTATCGCCCCGATGCCCGACCCCACGCGCCCGCTCCCGCCGCCGCTGATCGCGATCGCCGCTTGGACGCTGCCGGGGTTGGGGTACGTCCTGCTCGGGCAGCGGGCGCGGGGGTTCACGGTCGGCGTCACGATCCTCGTGCTGTTCGTGTTCGGCCTGCTGATCGGCGGCATCCGGGTGCTGAACGTGCCGGGGTACGACGAAGAGGGGCAGCCGATCGTCGTCAACGCCCGCGGCCGGCTCGACGCCCGCCGCGGCGCCGAGGGGGCGTGGGTGATGCGCGCCCGGCCGTGGTCGCAGGTGCGCGAGAAGCCCTGGTCGGTCGCGCAGGTGCTGACCGGGCCGGTCGGGCTGGTGGGGATGGCGTGCTCGGTCTGGGCGTCGGACCCGCAGAACGGCACCGACGGCGTCGCGCCGGCCGCCCCGTCGACCGCGCGGGTGAACGAGATCGGCGTGCTCTACACGGCCGTCGCCGGGATGCTCAACCTGCTGGCGATCATCGACGCCGCCAACCGCGCGGGGCTGGCGCAAGAGAGGGCGGCGAAGTGATCGACCTGTCCGACCCGACGACGACGCAGCCGCCGACGCCGGCGTCGCTCCTGCCGCTGGCGTTCCGCCTGTTCCTCCAGCCGTTGCCGGTGTGGGACGTGTGGTACCTGCTGGCCCTGCCGCTGGGCGCCGGCGTGGCGACGGTCTACAAGTCGATCCGCGCCAAGTCCATGCGCCGCGTGCCGTGGGAGGCCACCCGCGCCACCCTCTGGATCCTCCTCGGTCTCGGCGGCGCGGCGTTCGGGCTGCTCGCGGTCGTGCGGTTCGTGACGTGGATGGGGAACTGAGCGAGCGCGAAGCGAAATTGAACCACGGAGACACGGAGACACGGAGGAAAGACGGAGAAGGCGAAGATGGAGGATGGAGGATGGAGGAAGTCAGGAGCGTGCGAGGGTTGTCTTCCTCCACCTCCGATCGGCCATCGTCGTCTTCTCTTCCTAACTCCGTGTCTCCGTGTCTCCGTGGTTACATCTCTTCCCACCTCATGTAGTGTCGTCCCCTCACGCCGTGCGGAAGCGCCGCGGCAGCAGGTGGTTCACCGCGGTCACGCCGATCAGCCGGCAGGCGACGAAGTAGACGACCGCGCCCACGCCCATCAGCAGCACGAGTTGCCCGGTCCAGACGAGTTGGCCGCTCCCTTTCGGGTACAGCGGCGTCAGGCGGAGGACCCACAGGACGGCGCCCATGAGCGCCGTCGCCGCCAGCATCTTGCCCACCGACGGCGCGATCAGCGACAGGCCCAGCCCGCCCACCCGGCGGTCGAGCATGTAGAGCATCACGACCGCCTGCAGGCCGAAGCTGGCGCACGTGCCGGCGGCCATGCCGGCCTCGCCGAGCGGCGTCCAGAGCAGCGGGATCTCCACCGCGAGGTTCACCACGAGCGTGAGGACCGACATCACCAGCGGCGTGCGCGTGTCGTGCAGCGCGTAGTAGGCGCGGTTCACGATCTGCTGAAGGCTGAACGCCCAGATGGCCGCCGCGTAGAACAGGACCGAGCGAGAGATGAGGTCGGCGTCGTGGGCCGAGACGTGCCCGTGCTGGAACAGCAGGCGCACCGCCGGCCCGCTGACGAGGATCAGGCCGACGCTCGCCGGCAGGCCCTCGAGCATCGTCACCTCGATCCCCTGCCGCAGGACGGCGCGGAACTTCGTCTTGTCGTCGGCGGCGGCCTCGGCGCTGAGGCTGGGGAAGATCGCCGTCGCCACCGCGATCGCGAACACCCCGAGCGGGAACTGGTAGAGGATCTGCGCCACGTTCAGCCGGGCCGGCGCCGACTTCGAGCGGGTAGCGGACCGACTCGCCCAGGATCGAGAAGTGGGTGATCGCGTTGCCCGCCGCGTCGACGCCCTGCATCAGCAGGACCGACAGGCCCTTGTCGAGCAGCACCGAAAGCTGGAGCACGCCCGCCCCCAGCGCCACCGGCACGGTGAGGCGGAGCATCTGCCGGACGGCGGGCGTCCAGAAGCGGAAGGTGGCGCTGAAACGGAAGCCGAGCCGGCGCAGCACCGGCAGCAGCACCGCGAGTTGCAGCACGCCGGCCACGAGCACCGCGAACCCGAGCCAGTAGGCGAGCGTGGTCTGCGTGGCGATCAGCGCGTCGCTGTCCGGCGCGTCGCCGCGGAGGTGCAGGAGGCGCGCCCCGACGAGCACGACGGCGATGTGGCAGACGTTGAGGATGACCGGGGCGGCCGCCGGCGCGCCGAAGCGCCGGTGGACCTGGAGCACGCCGCCGAGGAACGCGGTGGTGCAGATCAGGATGACGTACGGCAGCATGATCGCCGTGAGCTTCAGTGTCAGGACTTGGTCGGCGCGGGCGTCGGTGAAGGCGATCAGCGCGAAGAGGACGAGTTCGCCGACGACGGTGATGGCGACCAGGATCGAGACGAGCAGGTTCACGCCCGCCGCCGCGAACGCGTTGGCGGCGGCGTCGCCGTCGGCCTTGAGCGACCGCGCGTAGAGCGGGATGAACGCCGCCGACAACGCCCCCTCGCCGAACAGCCGGCGGAACAGGTTCGGCACGACGAACGCGACGGTGAACGCCGACGCGACCAGCCCGGTGCCGAGGTAATGCCCCGCCACCATCTCGCGCACGAGGCCGAGCAGCCGGCTGGCGAGCGTGAGCAGCCCGATCAGCTTCGCGTGGCCGACGAACGAACGCGCCGCCCGCTCGGCGACCGGCTTGGGCTCGGGGCTGACGGCGGCGGCGGTGACGGGAATGGCTTGCTCGGACATCCGTGTCTCGGTGCCTGTCTCTCGCGACGGCGGCAGGTTAAGGCGTTTTCCCGCCATGTCCAGCGGCCCGCACGCCGCGCCGGCACGACGGTGCCGCCCACCGTGCGTCACGGTGTGAAACATCACAGAGACGCGCGTCGCGAGCACCGCGCAGCGTCAGGTGATCGGCTGATCGTCGTCCGAGCGCGGGACTCCACCCGCGTCGTTCTCGGACAGTGCAGTATCGGCGCTTCGCACTCGTGAATCGGAAGAAGTCGTCTGACCGGAGGCAGGCGATGCCCCCTCCTCGCGATCGAGCGCGGTAAGGGTAAGGGTGGAGGTCCACAGCGCCCGCTCCTGCCGTGGCGGTCCGCAGCATCGGCGGTTATGCGGCGGCTCGCTCACCGCCTCAGTGAAAGCCGACCGTGAACTTGTACGGCCGGAACTGGGGCTCGGGAGGCTGGCGGTGGCGGAAGTACACGTCGAAGTAGGTGTACCCGTACTCGTCGTACTGGCGCGGTTCGTGGTCGGCGGTGAACGTGAACCGCGGCGAGAAGTCGCCGCCGTCGATCGAGTTGTTCGGGAACACCTCGACCGACGCGAGGTCGAACGTGCCGCTGTCCCGCATGAGCGAGGCCAGGAGGTGGGTGGCACGCCCGGAGATGCCGTCGAGTCCGTCCACGACACGTCGCGCGAGCCGTCGGCGGGTTTCGTCGCCATCGACGACGACCTCGATGCCGCCGTCCGTGTCGTAGATGACCCGGCCCGGCTCTTCCCAGCGAACGACCAGCTTGTTCACTGGGCCGCCCTTCGGCACGCGCTCCTCCCGCTGCATAACGGACCGACGTTCAGCGGCTGGTTAATCACCCGTCGCGTAGTAGCCGTACTTCTGGAAGCCTTCGTCGAACCAGTAGGCCCGTCCCCGCGCGAACAACCGCTCGAGCAGTTCAGTAAACGACAACGCGACCACATGGGCGTGATCCGGCCGGAAGTACGTCTCGTGAAACACGTCGTAGCAAGGGCCTCGGGCGTCTCCGTCGTTCAAGTCGATCACAACGTGTTCCCCATTGTCGTCCGCGCCGACGGCGAACCACCCGTCGATCGGGGGCCCTTCCTCGGACTCGCCGACCGTTGCCGTCTCGATGTCGAGCACCTCGGCGGGCGGAAGCATTCGGTAGTCCGGGACCGAGTCGGAGTCCGGGTCCCGCTCGAAAAACTCCACGCCGCCGCACAACTCGTAGAACCGCGTCCCGTCGACAGGCAGCGCGAACCGCTCAGGCAACGTTGGCTGGCCCGCAGGTGGCAAGACGCGGCAGCGAGGGCTCTGCCGCAGGCGGTGGATTAAGTCATCGATCGTCGTCATGGCCGCAGGGTGACTAACATATCTGCCGTTCACTGGCCGGGGCCGCGCCGAGGACCATTCGAAACCACGGTAAACGCCCCGCGGCCGCGGTCCGGTGCACCGGAAACTATGTAAGGCGGGCTCTCCTCGGACGTTACGGTCTTTCACGAGGTCACCCGCGCGCGGCGCGGGGGCCTCAATCGGTGGAAGCGACCTGCAACGACACGGAGGAGACCCGCCATGAGCGATGGTACTTCGACGACGACGCGCCGCAATCGCGATCCTGGCGCTGGACCTGGGCAAGTTCAAGAGCGTGGCCTGCCGCTACGACCCGGCGAGCGGCACGCACGCGTTCGAGACGATCGCGACCACGCCGGCGGCCGTGCACGACCTGCTGGTCGAGGAATCGTCGCCGCGGACGCTGGTGATCGAGGCGTGCGGCGCGTGCGGGTGGATCGCGGACCTGGCCGAGTCGCTGTCGGTCGAGGTGCGGGTGGCCAACGTGCTGGGCGAGGCGTGGAAGTGGCGCGCGTGAAGCGCAAGACCGACCGCGACGACGCGCGCGAAGCTGGCGAAGCTCGCCGCGGGCGACCAGCTCCCGACCGTGCACGTGCCGGCGCTGGCGGTCCGCCAGCACCGCTCGCTGATCCGCCACCGCCACGCGGCAATCGACCGGCGGACGGGGATCAAGAACACGATCCGCTCGCTGCTGGACGCGCAGGGGCTGTCGATGCCGGGCCGGTCGCGCGGGTGGACCAAGGCGTCGCTCGACGAGCTGAGGCGGCTGGCCCGCCCGCTGGCCGCGTGCGGCTGCGACGACCTGTGGCGCGGGCAGCTCGACCTCGAGCTGACGCTGCTCGACGCGGTGGCGGCGTTGATCAAGCAGGCGGACCGCAAGCTCGACGAGATCGCCGCGGCCGACGAGCGCGTCGCCCGGCTGCGGACGATCCCGCAGGTCGGCGGGCGGCTGGCCGAGCTGGTCGTCGCGACGCTCGACGACGCGCGGCGGTTCAAGAGCGCGTCGCAGGTCGGCGCCTACGCCGGGCTGGTGCCCAGGCAGTACCAGAGCGGGCAGATGAACCGCCTCGGGCGGATCACCGGCCAGGGCTCTCCTGCGGCGGGTGCTGGTGCAGGTCGCGTGGGGATGCAGCGGCGGGCCGGGACGCGGTGGGCCACGCGGTGTTCGAGCGGCTGTGCCACGGCCAGCACACCCGCCGCAAGCAGGCGGCGGTCGCGCATGGCCAGGAAGATCCTCGTCTGGTGCTGGGCGGCGCTGCGCGACGGCACGACCTGGGACGACGCCCGCGGCCGCTCGCCGGCGGCGACGACGTGACCCGGGCCGCGGCGGCGGCGGCGGCGGCGGCGACGAGTGAATGACGAGCAAGTGATGAACCCGACGCGGCGGCGCAGTTCGCGAGCAGGATGAGTGAGCCACGCCGGCGGAGCTCGCATAACCCGCGGGGGCCGGCCCTCGGGCCGTGACCCGCCACTTGGAATGAGCCAGCCGGCGCGCCTTGTAAAGTTGAGTGAGGCCGGGCGCGACTCCCTTACACGAGGCCCGTGACCTCGGATAGTGGTCTGACCCTCACCCGCGCGCGGACGGCGAAGCAGCGAAGAGGTTTATTGCTTGACGAGGAGGGCCTTCATAGTGGCGGGTTATCCGGCGGTCGAGCCGGCGAAGGGCCGCAACTCTTCGGGCCGTGGCAACGACTTCGGGGCGTCGCCCGCTGAACCGTACACTTCTAGACCGCTCAAGATGCCGTCCTTCTCGTAAACGAAGATGCCGCTGAGTGAGTCGCCCTCGCCGAAGACGAAATCCGCGATCGGATGAACACCCGGCGGCAGCTGGGACGATTGCGAAGCTGGAAGTGGATGCTCGCGCAACCGCAGTCGCACTTCCAGGGCGTGACCTCGGCTTCGTCGAGCTGGGGCAGAAACGCGGCCGCGTCGGGGCTGCCGTATTCCAGCATCCACCGGACGAGACGCCGCTCCTGGTCGGTAAGTTCGCGGTTGCCTTCGCTCATTGCGGGAACCTAGCCGGATAACGGACCAGCATTCAACGGCCGGCCGGGCGGCGCTGGGCCGCGTGGAATCAGGAGGACCGTTCCGCCCGGCCGGTCCGTTGCAGTGCGTGGTTATCCGCGGTCGGGCCGAGGAATCCGCGCCACCCGCACGCCACGCCTCAGGTGGGTCCCCGTTCGACCAACCGTCGCCCGGCGGGTGCGCGTAGTCCGGGTAAGCCGCCTCGAACAGCAATACGCCGCGGTAGTACCGGGGATCGTCCGCTGACGTGAGCAGGTCGAGGAGCTCTTCGGGCGAGGGACGCGCGTCGATACCGCGCCTCGCGAGTTCCCCGATCGCGATGCCCAAGTCGTACGACGTCGGGTCGGCCAAGTGCAGCTTCAACTGCGCTCGGGTCGTCGAGCAAGCCGTCAGATCGTGGGTTGAGAGCCGTGACACCACTGCTCGGCGTCGCCGCAGCCGCGGAGACAGCCACCTTACCACCCGCGTCATCGGCGAGACCGTTGCCATGGCAATCCCTCCGAGCGGATAACTACTATTGTACCGGCGCGTAGCCCAATCAACATGCCGTGGCCAGGGCCGCGGCTCCGGCAGGTAAGCCGTCTACAACCCGTCTGCTATCGATTATCGCTTCAAAGAACGTCGGCATTGCAAGCCCGTCAAGTCGTACGGCGGCGACGGCCGCAGGCTTGCTACCCACAGAACGCACAGCGGCACTTCACATCAGCAGAGCTATGGCCGAACTAAGACATGAGCCGTTCGCGCAGGAGGATGAAAAGTGGGTCGGCGCGGTCTTCAGGCTTGGGAGTTCAGGCGGGTTCCAACTTCTTCCTGAGCGACTCGGCCGCCGCGCGGGGGTCGTCGCTGGCGAGGACGGCGCTGGTGACGGCGACGGCGCGGAGGCCGGTGGCCAGCACCTCGTCGACGTTCGCCTCGGTGATGCCGGCGATGGCGACGGCGGGCAGGCGGATCTCCGCCGCGACCTGCCTCGCGTAGGCGGGGCCGGCGGTGAAGTCGCGGGGCTTGGTCGGGCTGCGGAAGAACGGGCCGACGCCGAGGTAGTCGGCGCCGTCGAGGACGGCTTGCCTCGCCTGGCCGATCTCGTGCGTGCTGACGCCGACGATCTTGTCGCGGCCGAGCAGTCGGCGGACGTCGCGGGCCGGCAGGTCGCCCTGGCCGACGTGGACGCCGTCGGCGCCGCAGAGGGCGGCGATGTCCGGGCGGTCGTTGATGATGCAGAGCACGCCGTGGCGGCGGCAGAGGTGCGTGAGCTGAACCGCGCGGGCGAGCAGTTCGTCGCCGTCGAGGTCCTTCTCGCGCAGTTGCAGGCAGTCCGCCCCGCCGAGGATCGCCGCCTCGGCCGTTTCGAGCCACGGGCGCTTGCAGAGGGCGGCGGTGATCAGGACATAGAGCCGGACATGGGCGAAGCGATTGGCAGCGGGCCGGAGGGTGAAGGCGAGGCGATGCTCGACGTCGTAAAAGCGGTAGCGGATCGACTCGACCCGGGCGGCGTCGGCGGGTGAGATCGTCTTGAGGTACTCCTCGATCGCCCGCAGCGCCTCGCCGAGGCGCTTGCCCGCGGCGGTGACGACGTCGGCGAGGTCAGCGCGGCTCTGCTCGCCGTCGGTGGTGATCGTCGTGCCGACGTCGGCCGGCGTGTCGCGGTGGAGGATCGCGTCGGCCGCCACGTTCCGCAGCGCCCCCGCCAGATCGTGCCGCAGGGCCTTGAGTTGGCCGAAGAGTTCGACGTCATCCAGCACGAACCGCGCGTAGTCCTCTGCCACGCGGAGGGCTTCGCGCGCGCGGTTGGCGTTGGCGTCGAGCAGTCTAAGGACCGCACTATTCATGAATTGGGTCACGAAGCGCCGATTATAGGACGTAGCCGGTCCGCCGCCACGCAGGAGAGGCGACGGACGGCACCTCGTTAAGCCGTCGTGCTTGCGCGACCATTCCTCCGACCTGCGGGGGAAACGCCGCGCAAGCGCGACGGCTAAACGGACGGTTATATGCGACGACCAGCACTGCGACCGACGAACCCGGCAAGGACGCCAAAATCATGAACGGACGCAAACGGGCATTCGAAAAGGGCTTAGGCAGCATCAAGGGCCGCAAGCTGACGCGGCAAGGCGGCTCGATTTGCGCCATCGCCCCGAGGCTCTACAATACGGGCGGAATGCCCGAGCTCAACCAGATCGTCGCCGGTGACTCCATCGCCCTGCTCAACGACGGGCCGGAGGCGTGGGTCGATTTGGTCTTCGCCGACCCGCCGTTCAACATCGGCTACCTCTACCACGACTACAACGACAAGAAGAACGACGCCGACTACCTCAACTTCAGCCGCGACTGGATGCGGGCCGTGCACCGGGCGCTCAAGCCGGGCGGGTCGTTCTACCTGGCGATCGGCGACGAGTACGCGGCGGACCTGGCGGTGATCGCCAAGCGGGAGGTGGGCTTCCACCTGCGCAACTGGATCATCTGGCACTACACGTTCGGCCAGCAGCCCAAGAACAAGTTCGCGCGCAGCCACACGCACATCCTGTACTTCACGAAGGACCCGAAGCAGTTCACGTTCAACCCCGACGCCGTCCGCGTCGCCAGCGCGCGGCAGACGACGTACAAGGACGCGCGGGCCAACCCCAAGGGGAAGCTGCCCGACGACGTCTGGTTCCTGCGCCCGCAGGACGCGAACGAGGCCGAGCCGCAGTACTTCTCGTCCGAGAGCGACACGTGGAACGTCAGCCGGGTGTGCGGCACGTTCAAGGAGCGCGAGGGGTGGCACGGGTGCCAGATGCCGATCGGCGTGCTGAACCGGATCATCCTCAGCAGCAGCAACCCGGGCGACGTGGTGCTCGACCCGTTCAACGGCTCGGGCACGACCGTCGTCGCCGCCGCGCTGCTCGGCCGGCAGTACGTGGGGATCGACCAGTCGGAGGAGTACGTCGGCTACGCCCGCAAGCGCCTCGAGGGGGCGCTGGAACAGGCCGCCGCCGCCGCCGGCGGGAAGATCGACGACGCGATCGCCGCGGCGATCAACCCGAAGCGCGCCAGCAAGGTCAACACCGGCACCGACGCCATCGGCCGCCCCCGCGTCGCCCGCCGCCCCCGCGGCACCCCGGCGGCCGCCCCCGCGGCACGGGCCAAGACGGCGTAACACCGCCCGCCCAACTCCGACACCGCAAGCGGCGCCCGGGCATCCCCAGGCGCTCTTTCATTGGTCACCGAACCGGCGCGGCTCTCGCACTTCCTTCGTTGAAATCCGGCTCACCGAGGTGTCGCGCACCCCATTTATGCGCGCGGCCTTGCCCGCCGCGACCGCGGTGACGGAAAGACCCTGCACCGGGCGCGAGTTGCCATCGAACGGCTCTGCTCCGGATTGAACAAGCCGCAGTGATTCGGAACGGCTGGCGTGGCCACCGGAGGTGGCTACGCCGCTGTACCTGAAGGCGAATTCCTCCGGGGTGGCGATCGACACGCGAGAACGTCGTGGGAACCGGGGGAGCAACCGTTCACGCGTTCGAAGACGCCGGGCAACGAGCCGCCGCGAATCGGAACGACATGACGTTTAACTGGGATGCGAGCCCGCGGACTGACCCGATCGGTGAGACGGCAGAGCGCGCGGCTACGCCGCGGGCGTCGCCGGCGGCGGGCGTGACGACGTCGAAGCCGGGCGCGGCGCGACCTTGTCGGCCGCCACGGCACGGGCGACGCGGCGGTCGGCCGGCCAGCAGAGCCGCTGGAAGCAGAAGATCAGCCGCGCGGACGTGCCGACGCCGGCGACGTCGGCGAACCAGTCGTAGATGTCGCACGTGCGCCCGACGAGGGGCTGGGTCAGCTCGTCGACCCCGCCGTAAGCCATGCCCGTCGCGATCAGGGCGAGCGGGATCCACCGCCGCCGGCCGGGGAAGATCAGCACGAGCGTCGTGCCGAGCAGGAACGACAGGATGAGGTACGCCAGGAAGTGGAGTTGCTTGTCCGACAGCGGGCCGGGCGGGCCGAGCTCCGCCGGGGGCACGTGCGTCAGCTTGAACATGACGGCCCAATAACCGGCCGTCACGAGCCGCGAGGATGACGTGGAGCAGGACCTTCATGACGCTCAGTCGATCGCAGCGCGGCGAGACGGGCGAACCCCACCCGTCAGCATCGGGAGAAACGCGAAGACAGTTTAGCCGCCGCCCGACCCGTGCGGAAAGGGCGGCCACATCCCCCACCCCTTCAATCGCGGTACGGCCCGGGCGGCAAGGGGGTTCGGGTCGTTACGCGGGAACGCGGCAAATCGGCGGACGCGCCCGACGTCCAACAGCGTCCCAACGGTATCCCCACCGCTCCAGCGGCGGCGTGGCCACCTCAGGTGGCCACGCCAGCGCGCCGCGCGTCAAGGGCCGCTGCACCTGCAGGAGAGGCAGCCCCGTGACTCGCCCAGGAATTCGAGTCCGAACTCGGACCCGATCGAGACGGTTCGTCGCTCACACGCGAACGCCCTCAACCTTGCCCTTGCCGTGGTGTCGCGACTGCTCGCCCGGGAATGACGCCGACTTTCCGTTGACGGCGCACCTTCGCGGCGGGGGCGGCTGAATTGCCCGACGGCTCGCGCCTCCGACCGCACTCGCCTAGTGCCGATCCGAATAACGCGGCATCCCACGTTTCGCCGCAGGCCCGAAGGGCCCGCCGCGGGTTTATTCAGATAGGCACTTAACGACCCTCGTGGCCGTTACGCGACGGCTTCTTCGGGGTTCGAATCGGCGCCGGCGGCCGGGCGCGGGGGCCGGGGCGGCGGGGGCGGCGGGGTTGGTTCGGGCGGCGGCGAGCCGCCCGGGGTCGATGGCCGGGTTGATCGTGACCGTCACGCCGCCGGCAGCATTCGGGGCCGGCGGAGGGACCGCGGCGGCGGGCGCGCGGGGGGGCGGCGGGCGGACGCGCGGCGACCGGCGGCACCGGGCGGATCGGCCCCGTCCGCTGCGGCGGCGCGGCCGCCGGACGCGCGGCGACGGCCGCGGGGCGGGCCGTGGGCGCGGGCGCGCGCCGCGCGCGGCGGCGGCGGCGGCGGCGGGGCGGCGTCGCCGCGCGGGGGTCGACGTTCGTCGCGGCGACGGCGCGCGCCGGCCGGCGCGGGCGGCAGGGAGGCGGGTTGGGCCCGCGGCCGCGGCGCGCGACCGGCTTGGCCGCCGCCACCCCGTCGGCCGCGCGCCGCGGCCGGGGCGGCGGCGTCGCGGATGCCGAGCAGCTCGCGCGCCGCCGCGGTAGTCGGCCGCCCCGTTGCTCGCCGAGTCGTAGTCCAGGATCGTCTTGCCGAAGCTCGGCGACTCCGCCAGCTTGATGTTCCGCCGCACCCGCGTGTCGAAGACCTTCGCGGCTCGCCCAGGGCAGCGGCTTGCCCGCCGCGTCCATGATGAAGCCGTTCAACTCGTTGACGACCTCCATGCTCAGCTTCGTCTGCGCGTCGAACATCGTCAGCACGACGCCGGTCACCTTCAGCTTCGGGTTCATCCGGCGGCTCACGAGGTGCACCGTCTCCAGCAGCTTCGCCACGCCCTGCAGCGCGAGGAAGTGCGGCTGCATCGGGATCAGCACCTCGCCGGCCACCGCCAGCGAGTTGAGCGTCAGCAGGCCGAGCGACGGCGGGCAGTCGAGCAGCATGAAGTCGAAGTCGGGGCGGCCGCCTCGATGCGCGCTTCAGGATCGTCTCGCGGCCCGGCACGTTCACGAGCTCGATCTCGGCGGCGGCGAGGTCGATCGAGCTGGGGACGAGCGAGATGCGGTCGCTGAGCTTGTTGACCGCGTCGTTGAACGGCATCTCGTCGACGAGGATGTTGTAGAGCGACGGCAGCTCGGGCGTCGGCTCGACGCCGTAGTTGATCGTCAGGTGGGCCTGCGGGTCGAGGTCGACGAGGCAGACGCGCGCTTGCCGAGTTCCGCGAGGGCGGCCCCGAGGTTGACGGTGGTGGTCGTCTTCCGACGCCGCCCTTCTGGTTCATGAACGCGATGATCCGCATGTCGGTGCCACCTCCGTGTCGGGCCGTGGAATCCCCGATTATCGCGCGGGTGTGGGGGGAAACAAGGAGGGGCGGAGGGGTCAAGGGTCAAGGGTCAAGGGTCAAGGGTCAAGGGTCAAGGGTCAAGGGTCAGCGGGATCGTATCGGTGTCAGACGTGTGCGCGTCGCTCCGTCCATCCACGAAGAGGCCCGCGGGATCACCGCAGCGCCGACGGCTGACTCTTGATCCTTGACTCTTGACCCTTGACCCCTGCCTGCTGACGCCCGTCCCACCCCGCCGAGCCTTCACCCAAAAAGAAGAAGCCTTCCGCCGTGGCAGGGAAGGCTTCTTCGTGTCTCGCGGCCTAAGTTGGAGCCAAGGCCCAAAACGTAAGAGGTTTGTCGTTCGAACCGGTTCCGACCTTCGGTCGACTTTTCGCCACGCGCGACCGGATGCGAAGAAGAATTTACTTCTTCGTCTTGGTCGTAGCCTTCTTCGCCGCGGGCTTCTTAGCCGCAGCGGCCTTCTTAGCAGGAGCTTTCTTCGTTGCCATGGCGCTTGTCCTCCTTTCTTGACGGGCGAATTTACGGGCGCGAAATTTTCAGTCAATGTTTTTTTTCGGCTGCTATTACTTTTTGACATTGGATGGCGCGCGTTTTTCGCGCGCCGTCGGGCCGTCGTCGGAGCCGCCGATCGGGAGGATCCCGAGCGCGACGCGCGCGCGCTCGTCGTCGTCGCGCGGCCATCCGCTCGTCGCCGCGCGCCCGCCGCTTCCACTCGCCGCGCGCCGTCCCGGCCGCCGCCGCCGGAGGCGCGTCGCGGCCCGCGCCCGGTTCGCGCGCGCGGTGTGACATCGCGCGGCCGGCGCGTATCATCCCCGCCTGCATTTACCGAAAGGAATCGAACGTGCCGACCCCCTCGAAGCGCCCGGTGGCCCTGATCATTCGCGACGGCTGGGGCAAGAACCCGTTCCCCCGGTGGGACCGCGCCAACGCCGTCCTGCTCGCCCGCCACCCGGTCGCCGACCGCCTCATGGCCGACTACCCCAGCACGCTGATCCGGACCAGCGGCTTCGACGTCGGCCTGCCCGAGAACACGATGGGCAACAGCGAGGTCGGGCACCAGAACATCGGCGCGGGACGCATCGTGGATCAAGAGTCGGTGCGCATCACCAAGGCGATCCGCACCGGCGAGTTCTACGACAACCCCGAGCTGAACGTCGCCGTGAACAACGCCCTGGAGAAGAGCAGCGACCTGCACCTGTTCGGGATCGTCAGCGACGCCGGCGTGCACGGCCTGCTCGAGCACCTCTACGGCTGCCTCGAACTCTGCCGCCGCCGCGGGCTGACGCGCGTCCACCTCCACGCGTTCACCGACGGCCGCGACACCTCGCCCAACTCCGGGCTCGGGTACCTCCGCGAGGTCGAGGCGAAGATGCGCGAGATCGGCGTCGGCCGGGTGGCGACCGTCAGCGGCCGGTACTACGCGATGGACCGCGACAACCGCTGGCCGCGCGTCGAGAAGGCCTACCGCGCGATCGCCTTCGGCGAGGGCCCCCGCTTCGCGACCGCGGAGGAGGCGGTCCAGCACTACTACGCGAACCCCACCGAACCGAACATGTCGGGCGACGAGTTCGTCACCCCCTCGATCATCACCGGCGGCCACCGAGAGCCCAGCGGCTCCGCCGCGGGTCCGGGCGCGGGCCGCGACGCGGGCACCACCACGGGCCCCGTCACCGTCAAGAATCACGACTCCGTCCTCTTCTACAACTACCGCGGCGACCGCCCGCGCGAGCTGACCAAGGCGTTCGTCCTCGGCACGTTCGACGGCTTCGACCGCGGCCCGAAGCTCGACCTCACCTACGTCACGCTCACCGCCTACGAGCAGGGCCTGCCGGTGCGCGTGGCCTACCCCAAGCCGCCGAAGATGAAGAACACGCTCGGCGAGTACTTGGCCGACCAGGGGCTGAAGCAATTCCGCTGCGCCGAAACGGAGAAGTTCCCGCACGTCACGTTCTTCTTCAACGACTACCGCAACGACCCGTTCCCCGGCGAGGACCGGCAGATCATCCCGAGCCCGACCGACGTCAGCACGTACGACCAGAAGCCGGAGATGAGCGCGTACGGCATCACCGACGAGACGGTCCGGCGGGTGGAGAGCGGGCAATACGATTTGGTGGTGGTGAACTTCGCCAACGGCGACATGGTCGGCCACACCGGCGTGCTCGACGCGGCGGTGAAGGCGGTCGAGCACGTGGACGCCTGCGTCGGGCGCATCCTCGACGCCGTGCAGCGCCAGGGCGGCGCGGCGGTCGTGACGGCCGACCACGGCAACTGCGAGCAGATGATCGACCCCGACACCGGCGGCCCCCACACCGCCCACACGACCTACCCGGTGGAACTCATCGTCGTCGACGACCGCTTCCGCGGGAAGACGCTCCGCGAGGGCGGCCGCCTCGCCGACGTCGCGCCGACGCTGCTTCACCTGATGGGCCTGCCCAAGCCACACGAGATGACCGGCACCTCGCTCATCCCGGAGTAGGCACCGGCGCCGCACCAATCATCGGCGGCACGTGGGCGGGCGTCGCCCTCTCCCTTTCTTCCAGCACGCTGCTGAGGGGAGGGAGAGCGCCCTCGTTACCACAGGAATGGTGACCCACCAGCGGAGACCGCCCGCGAGCGCTCTTGGTCATTAGGACTTGGTCATTTGTTGGTCATTGGGGCCTGGTCATTGGTCCTTCGCCGAGCCGAGGGTGCGTTAAGCCGCGAGCGGCTATTTCCCCGACTGGACCGACCGCCCGCCCTCCCGCTATACTCCCGCTCCTGAGGAGATCTGCCCACGATGTCACACTTTATCGCGCAACCCTGCATCGGAACGAAGGATACCGCCTGCGTCGCGGTCTGCCCGGTCGACTGCATCCACCCGACGAAGGACGAGCCGGACTTCGAGGCGGCCGAGATGCTCTACATCGACCCCGACACCTGCATCGACTGCGGCCTCTGCGTCGACGAGTGCCCGGTGACGGCCATCCTGCATCGACTGCGGCCTCTGCGTCGACGAGTGCCCGGTGACGGCCATCTTCCCCCAGGAAGACCTGCCGGCCGAGTGGGCGTCGTTCATCGAGAAGAACACCGCATACTATAAGAAGTAGCGCCCCGGCGCTCCGCCCAACCGATCCACCGCGCCGCGGGCCGCGTCTCATCGACGCGGCCCGCGGTCGTTCCGCACGCCCCGGCTCCATTGCGTCTCGTCCGCGCCCCCGCTGGTGTCGAACTATCGAAGCCGAATCGCTTCCCGCGTGGTTGCGGGCCGGAATGCGGCGACACCGCGAGCGCCCGCCACGCCGTCCATGCGGACGGACCAATATCGGCAACGTCCGGACGGTGGAGTGATCGGGACCGGGCGGGCGACCGCATTGAAGAACTTCCGCCTCGCGGAGCCGAATTGGCCCAACCTCATTGCGACGGCCCGCCTCGGCCGGTAGGCTCTCCCCGGGCCAGCCGTCACATCCTTGCGGTTTCGGACACGATCCGGCGTTTGCCGGCTGGGGAAATCTCCCCGCGGGGAGTCCAACGGGCGTGGTTGGCATCGGGGGAAGTCATGAAGCACGTCATGTCTCGGCCGCTCCTGTTCGGCGCGGTGTTCGCCAGCGGATTTGTCGCATCGTCCGCGGGCGCGACGCAGCAGGTGTACCTGGACTTCGCCAGCCACCCCGGCAACGGCTCGTCCACCCACGTCTACACGAGCAGCGAGCAAAGCCAGATCCGCACGGTCATCGACGGGTATTACGACGCGTTCGACTTCAGCTTCACGCTGACGCCGCCGGCGGCGGGGCCGTTCTCGACCGTCACGTTCAACGCGCCGACGAGCTACAGCGGCGGCGCGCTCGTCGGCGGGCAGGCGCAGACGATCGACTTCCGCAACCTGATCAAGACCGACACCGCCCGCGTGAACGTCGGCAGCCTCCTCGGCGGCTTCAACCAGCCGCCGTCGACGAGCGCGAACCACGTGGCGCTGGCGTCGTTCGTCGGCGCCCACGAGCTGGGGCACCTGCAGGGACTGCGGCACGGCGACTCGTACGGGCCGATCGGGTCCGGCATCACCACGCCGCGCCCGGGACCCGCCCCGTACACGCCGGACTACCCCGGGCCGACGAACGCCACCGAGTCCGGGCGCAACCTGATGGCCAGCCCCGCGTCGGTCGGCCAGACGCTCGACCAGGCGACCGGCCCCGTGAGCTTCGGCGCGCGCGAGGCGGTGAAGCTCGCGTTCAACGAGACGCCGAACGTCGTCACCGGCACGGGCGGGAACAGCTCGACCGTCGCCGCCCAGCCCCTCACGCTGAACGACCTGGACGTCCCCAACACGCTCCGCCCGGGGTCGCAGGACTACGGCAAGACGTTCGACGTCGACGCGGTCGCCGTCACCGGCTCGATCTCGGTCGCCGGCGAGGACGACTTCTACTCGGTCCTCGCGCCCGCCGGCCTGCTCGAGGTCAGCCTGCTCACGATGACGCTGCCCTCGCCGCGCCTCAGCAACCTCGACGGCATCCTCACCGTGCGCGACGCGACGGGGAGTCCGGTGAACTACTACGGCACCCCCGCCGTCAGCGACGACGAGTTCGAGTCCGGCGAGGCGACGCTGATCGACCTGATCCTGCCCACGGCCGGCCTGTACTACTTCGAGGTCAACGGCTTCGGCAGCTCGACCGGCGGGTACGAACTGTTCGCCTACACGTTCGCCGCCGTCCCCGAGCCGGGGACGGGCGTCCTCGCGCTCGTCGGCCTCGCGTTCGTCTCGCTGCGCCGGCGGCGCACGTCACGAGCAAGCCAGTCGACGCGTCTAACCGTGTAGCACCACGAACGCCGTGGGAGCGTGCTCCCACGGTTCCGAGCGAACGAGTCGCTATACCATTCCCGCCGTGCTCCAGCGCCCGGCAGTCCCTCGGTACCATCCCCCGGCAGAGGCAAGCAGCCGGGGCCGTTTTTCAGGCTTGACGGATACCCCCACGGGGTATACTATATGTGCATGGAACCGATCGCTCCCCCGCACGGACCGGACCGCACGAAGCTCGCAAACCGCCTCAAGCGGATCGCCGGGCAGGTGGCCGGGCTACAGCGGATGGTCGACGAGAACCGCTACTGCGCCGACATCCTCACGCAGATCGCCGCCCTCCGCTCCGCGCTCGACGCGGTGGGCGTGGAGGTGCTGACCGACCACATGGTCCACTGCGTGTCCGGCCACGCCAACGCCGCGCCCCACCCGGAGGCGGCGGGCAAGAACCTCGACGAGTTGAAGAACGAGGTGCGCGTGTCGCTCGGCCGGTTCCTGCGGTGAGGAACAAGACAACATCGAACGCGAAAGGAGCAACGTGATGTCGCAAGCAACCACGAAGACCACGACGATCGAGGCCCGGGGGATGAGCTGCCAGAAGTGCGCCGGGCGGGTGAAGAACTCGGTCGGCGCCGAGGCGGGCGTACAGGACGTGTCGGTGGACCTGACCACCGGGCGGGTGACCGTCGTCAGCGACGAAGCCACCCCCGCCGCGGCGCTCGCCGAGGCGGTGAAGCGCGCCGGCTACGGCGTGGCGTCGGTCGCATGAGACGTGGCGGCCGGTATTCGGCCGCCGCGCGAGGACGGAGGAGCGTCATGAGCTCAGTTGCAACCGTAACGGAAAGCCCGGCCGCCGACGCGTGCGAGATCTCGCTGAGCGTGCAGGGGATGGACTGCGCGTCGTGCGTCGCGCACGTCGAGCACGCCGCGAAGGCGGTGCCGGGCGTGAAGGCGGCGTCGGTGAGCCTGGCGCGCGGCCGGGCCACGGTGACGTACGACCCGGCGTCCGCCGACCCGTCGAAGATCGCGAGCGCCATCACCGCCGCGGGGTACGTGAGCGCCCCCGAGACGCCGGGCATCGCGGCGGGCAACGTGGAGGAGGAACGCCTCCAGTCGCAGCGGGCCCACGCCCGCGCGTGGTGCCGCCGGGCGATCATCGGCGTGGTGCTCTGGTTCCCGCTCGAACTCACGCACTGGACGCTGTGGCTCCTTTCCGACGGCCACGACGCCCACGCCGGGCACCGCACCGGCTCGGCGCTATGGATGGAGTGGCTCGCGCTGGCGACGAGCACGACCGCCCTGCTGCTGGTCGGCGGCGCGTTCTACCGCAGCGCGTGGGGCGCGCTGCGGCGCGGCACGAGCAACATGGACACGCTCATCTCGATGGGCGCGACCGTCGCTTATCTGTACAGCCTCGTCGCCTTCGGGGGCTACCTGCTGGGCACGTGGGGCACGCTCCCCGACCTCTACTTCATGGAGGCCACCGGCCTGCTCGCGCTCATCAGCCTCGGCCACTGGCTCGAAGCCCGCGCCCGCGAGGCCGCCGGCAGCGCGATCCGGCAGTTGCTGAACCTCGCCCCCGCGGTGGCGCTGCGTGCGAATGAAGGAGTGGAGAGTGGGGAGTGGAGCGTGGGGAGTAAGGAGAACTCGGGCATCGCTCTGCCGTTACTCCCCACCCCGCACTCTCCACCCCCCGCTCCTTTCACCGAGGTTCCCGTCGCCGAACTTCAGCTCGGCGACCGCGTCCTCGTGCGGCCGGGCGACCGCGTGCCGGTCGACGGCGTGGTCGTGGACGGGCGGTCGAGCGTGGACGAATCGATGATCAGCGGCGAACCGCTGCCGGTGACGCGCGTGCCGGGCGACGCGGTCATCGGCGGCACTCTGAATGCCGACGGCCGGCTCGTCGTCCGCGTGACGAAGATCGGCAGCGAGACGGCGCTGGCGCAGATCGTGAAGCTCGTGGAGAGCGCGCAGTCGAGCAAGCCGCCGGTGCAGAAGCTGGCGGACCGGATCGCGGCGATCTTCGTGCCGGTCGTGCTGGGGATCGCGCTGCTCACCGGCGTCGGCTGGTACGCCTGGGGCGCCGCCCACGACTGGGAGGCCGCCCGCACCTGGGGCATGATCGCCAAGGCCGTCTGCAGCGTGCTGATCATCGCCTGCCCCTGCGCGCTCGGGCTGGCCGTGCCGGCGGCGCTGATGGTCGGCACCGGCCTCGGCGCCCGCCGGGGCATCCTGATCCGAGACATCGACGCGCTGCAGAAGGCGGAGCGGATCGACACGGTCGTGCTCGACAAAACCGGCACGATCACAACGGGCAGGCCGGTTGTGGACGGCGTGTACGCGACGGACGTCGACGGGGCGGGCGACCTCCTCCTGATGGCCGCCGCCGCGGAGCAGTTCAGCGAACACCCGTTGGCGAAAGCCATCGTACGCGAGGCGGATGCGGAGGGGCTCGCCTACGGTCAGTTACTGATCGAGCACTTCAAGAACGAGCCGGGCCTGGGAGTCACCTGCGTCGCCCTCGGGCGCACCATCTTTGTGGGGAGCGGATCGTTCATGGACATGCAGGGTGTGCCCCCGTTGCCGGACGGGCCACTCCAAGTCGTCGCCGAAGCGACCCAATGGATCGAAGGCAACGGTCAACGGAAACTCGCAACGGGGCCGGGGTTCAAGGAGGGCCCCACACTTCGTGCCGCAGGACAGAGCGTTGTACACGTCGCGGTCCAACGGGCGGGTGAGCACCCAAGACGTCTCGGCGTGATCCTGCTTGAGGACGAGGTGAAGCCCGACTCCGCGCGGGCGATCGCGGCTTTGCACCGCATGAACCTGAGCACCGTGCTCCTCTCCGGCGACAACCGCGCGACGGCCGAAGCGGTCGCGCGAGAAGTCGGCATCACCGACGTCCGCGCCGACGTAAAGCCCGGCGGCAAGGCCGACGCGATTCGCGAACTTCAGCAGTCCGCGGCCGCGCTCGAGGCGGACGTGCGGGAGGAGTTCGGCGGCCGCAAGCGGTCCACCGGCGTCGCGATGGTCGGCGACGGCATCAACGACGCGCCCGCCCTGGCGGCGGCCGACCTCGGCATCGCGATCGGCTCGGGGTCCGACGTGGCCAAGGAGACCGGCGACATCGTGCTCGTCAGCGGCTCGCTCCACGGCGTGGCGTCGGCCATCCTGCTGTCGCGCGCGACGATGACCAAGATCCGCCAGAACCTGTTCTTCGCCTTCATCTACAACGTGATCGCCATCCCGCTGGCGGCCCTGGGCCTGCTCAACCCGCTGATCGCCGCCGGCGCGATGGCGCTGTCGGACGTGACGGTGATCGGCAACGCGCTGCTGCTCCGCCGGGCAAAGATCGGCGAGCCGCAGCCGAGCGGCTTCGAGGTGAAAGCGGTCGAACCGCGGCGAGGCACGGAGTGGGCGACGACGAAGACGGAGGCTGACGCCTCGAAAACGGAAGACCAGGAGTGCCCATCGCGCGGGACCTTTAGGGCGTATAAAAGAATCGGGGTGGGCAAGTTGTCATTTTGAGCGCGGCGAAGGATCTCACGCGGGTGTCGCAGGAACCACGGGAGGATCCTTCGCTTCGCTCAGGATGACATTTCTCGCGGACCGGTACTTTTAGAAGCTCTTAGAGCCGCATTTAGGGCGGGCGTAGCAATCGCATGTACAGGGCCGCGTCATCCCGAGGAGCGACAGCGACGACCCATCTCGGGCCGGTGAGAGTCTTCGCCGTCCCGAGATGGGTCGGGACGCTTCCGCTCCCTCGGGATGACTCTGCCGGGGATGCCACGCTCGCCCGGGAACCGTATGGTTTCGCGTTCCCACCCGTCCCCTATGCTAATCGTCCCTTCGCAGACCCCCGTGCCTCACCCCTTCTTCGAGTGCGGTCTGCCATGCATGGATCGACCGTCCAGTTCTGCCGCGCGACGGGATCGGCGGATGATGGACGTGAGCCGCCCGGGCGATCGGCGGGCGCGTCGCGGGCCGACGTCACTCCCGCGTGCCACGACGCGCGACGTCTTGTTGGCGTGTGGCAGGATCGTGGGACGCGCGACGTTACTGCCGCGTGCTCGGGCTCCTAAAGGCAAATCGGCGCGCGGATTTTAGTTCAAAGTCTTCGCTTGACTCCGCCCATTGGCACGGATTTAATGCCGCCGTTTCGGCAGGCCCGCGACGTGCACTTCGGGCGGCCGACTCGCCGGTTGATGCCGGCCTCGTTCGGGTCGGGTCCGCGGGTCGCCACGCGCGTGTGCCGCCGGCCCGCGTGCGGGCGAGACGTTGGACACCTGAGACGCTGGGAAGGCTCCTTATGGATACGGAACTCAACCGCGACGGCGTGGCGAGCCGCGCCGACACCGACACATTGGTCAACCTGCTCGGCGGCGCCGCCGCCGCCGTCGACGCCCTCCCCGCCGCGTACGTCGGTGCCGGCCTCGCGCCGACGGCCTGCCGCAAGCCGCGAAGAAGAAGGCGAAGGACGAGGAGGAGGGACGAGGTCGCCGACGAGGACGAGGAAGACGACGACGAGGAGGATGACGACGACGCGGTCGACGACGACGAGGACGAGGACGACGATCCTCGACGAGGACGAGGACGAAGAGGACGAGGACGACGACGAGGATGACGACGAGGACGAAGAAGAAGACGACGACTACGAGGACGAAGAGGACGACGACTACGACGACGACGACGAAGAGGAATTCGAGGAAGACGAGTAGTCGGCGGCCGCCGCCGCCGCCATTCGTTTCAAGATCAGAGGCGTCGCAGCGCCCTTCCACGCCATCGCCCGCCTTCCAGACGAGTCCGGAAGCATGATTGCCAGCTTTCTGCTGACGACGGTTTGGCGCCGTTACGGCATCCCATCGAGCAGTTGGCCTGGGTAATGAGCAGAAAAATGTCCTCTGACGCACCATACCAGACCGCCGCGGCATCCGCAACTGGTTTGTTTCACTTGCTTCCTGAAACCGGCAAGCGGTAACGCGCGGCGTTCACCCGCCAGCATTGATGTCGAACTCGCGCGTAGCCGTGAGCAGCAAACGATCCTGCGCCAGCGTCGACTGTCGATCGTGGCGCGCTGCTGCACGACGGGTTGGTCTTCCAGCATTTGGCTGGCGTCGCCCGGCACGATCGACCAGAACAATGAGGACCGTCGCGCATTGCCTGGCGTTTCATCCTTGCGGGTTGCTGGATCTTCGCCGGCATGGCGAGCGCCCGCCCCATCGCCCGCAGCTGTTCGATCGTGACCAGACGCAGATCGCGCCTGCACCGCCACCATAAAGGAGTTCAGTCAAGATAAACGTCAGTCAACTGCTGCCAGCAGCAAAATGCTGGATGAAGATTCGCTGACTTTACCACGGCACGTCGCAGAAAATATTTGCCGGTTTCTGGCGTCGCCTGACAACGGTAAGCTGGCGTCATGCCTGACGAACCCGCTGGCGGCAAAGTCATGGTCTTCGATCTCCGCCGTCGCGCTGAATATCGCCCATTGCCAGCGGCTGCCAGCAGCTGGAATGGCGGCATTTGCCCTGGTGGAGCAAACATCAGTTCCGTTGAGATTGCACGGTTTTACCGGCAGCCGCCAGGTCGCGGACAAAGAACTGAGTTGGCATCACGCGGCAATCAGGTGGAGTGAAACGGTTCACCTGATTGCGCCCTGTTTTTTTTTGTTCGATAACGGATATCCCCAGATAGTTCGGTAATGCCGTCAGCGCCCACGGCTTTATCTGCGTGGTCGTCGCCGTTACCGTTTGAGCGCGATGTCACCAGCGCAGGTCGATGCAGCGCCAACACTTCCTGCCGTTGATCTTCCAGTGGCGGCACGGGCGATTTTGCCGCGAACGGCAGGCGATGGCGATATCGCCGCCGCCCTGGCGACGACCATGCGCGGCGGCGTTCATATTCTTATCGTCCAGGCAGCCCAGCAGCGAGGCGTCAGTTTTCCAGCACCCGCCAGAACAGGTTGATCAACCTGCGCGAACCCAGTAACGCCAGGAATGGCGATCTGCTCCTGCGGTCGTCGAGTGGCAAACAGCAGGCGTTGAGGTCGCACCATCTCTGCTTAGTGTCGCCCTTTCGCTCATTCTACATCTCCAGCATTGTGGACGGCCTGCATCTTCGCCTGACCCATGAGATTATTTTTGCAGCTTCCGGTTCGGGAGTCTGCTGCGCGGTAGGCGGCAGAGATCACCTGGCTTCAGGCGTCATTGCCTGGCATGGAACTTTGGGTGAAGCTGCGTCGAGCGCAAACCGGCGATCCGCGATGCCACGGGTCCGGGTGAGTTGACTGGGCGGCAATGAACATCCAGTCCGCAGTTTGTGGATGCACGGTTTCGTTGTTGTTGTGGCGGCGTTCTGACGTTGTGCTCACCTTGTTTTCCAGCGTCGAGAGCGCCCTGCTCGAGACGCCCATGATTTTCGCCGCCGCCGTCGACTTCGCGCGCGGATCTGGCGATTGCCGGGTGTCGGTTACCGTTAACGGCCTGACGAGGTGGCAGAACTGGCGTTCCTGCAGCACTTCCGTGATGATCGTCGCCCATTTCCAGGCTTCCGGATCGTTCCGGGTAAACGGCTGACGCTGAAATATCCATCGCTGTTAGCCAGCAGATTTTGAGAACAGAGGGTGCGACGCTCAAAACTGGTGGCAGAATGGCGATGGTTCGCCTGGCCACGAACAACTTCGCCCCGCCTGGTTTCCATCTCCAGAATGTCGCTGTTTCACGCGGTTTTGCGCACCTGGAAAGGTGTCAAACGGTTTCAGCGGATGCGCAGGTTGCAGGCGGCGAGCGCACCGCCTGATGCCGCCGAGATGATACGCGCAGAAGACGAAGAGGTTCACGCCACCCGCATAGCGCAGTCTGGCGGCGGTTTCCGGCTGCAGAACAGGCGACAGCAGGCTGACGGGCGATGTGCTGCTTTCTCGTCAAACAGATTGCAGAAGGTGATATGTGGTCATGGTTGTTTCCAGTGATGATGTTCCGTTTATCCGCCAAAAAGTGAGCTTCATTACTTAGTTCTCCTGCATGACGAGAGTCAGCAGCAGGCATGCGCAAAATCTCATGTGGTCTGGTTTCCACAGATTGCCTAACTGCTCGCGCGTCAGCGTTTTTGCTGCTCGCAGCCAGAATATGTAGCGTTTCTTTACTGGTTTACTGGTGCAGCGCAGGACGCAAAGCCGCAGCATCGCGTCTGTTCCGTCTGCGCGACGCCGAGGCCGAGCGCGTGATGTCGCCGCTCATCGGCCGCGGCCGGCACTACGCGATGCACGTGCTGCTGTTCGCCCACGAGAAGCAGCGCTGCCGCCCTAAGATCCCCCAGTGCCCCGAGTTCATGCTGCTCGTACTGTGCCCCCCCGGCCGCCGCCGCGTCCGCCACCCCCCGCCGGCGAAGGACGTGTCTGTCGTGCCGAAGCGGATGTAGCCGGTGATCCTGTCGCGGTTCGTGTCCGACGGATTGGCGAAGCGCGCGACGGCGGAGGAATGACGACTTGCATGGCCGGCGCCGTCAACGGGGCAGGCAAGCGCCGCGAGGCTGTGACGACTATAGCTTAGAGCTTCCCAAAACTACGGGCACCACAGTCGGTGTCATCCCCAGGGCCGCGAAGGATCTCCCGTGGTTCCCGCGAGGTCCGCGGGAGATCCTTCGCTGCGATCGGGATGATCATGCGTGCATACCGATGTATTTTTGAAGGCTCTTGAACCCCTCACCCCTGACCCCCGTCTCCCTCACGGGATCGGCCGCCCGTGCGGGTCGGCGGTCGGGTTCTCCAGCATCTGTTCGAGCCGCGCCAGCACCTCGGGGGGCAGCACGTGTTCGATGTGCTCGGCGTCGGCGTGGACGTGGTCGCTGGCGAGCTTCGCCTCCTGGGTGAGGAACAGCTCCCACAGCCGGTGGTTGCGGACGACGCGCTTCGCCTCGGCGAGGCCGGCGTCGGTGAGGATCATCGGGTCGGGGCTGGCGGGGTCGACCCAGCCGCGGGCGCGGGCGACGTGCCAGAGGCGGCGCACCTGCGCGGGCGATTCCTGCCGGGCGGCGGCGACGTCGTCCACGCCGAAGCGGCGGTCAACCACGGCGGCGGCGGCGGCGCTCGTGCCGCTGGCGCGGCCCTCGATCAGCTTGTAGAGCGTGCGGAGCAGGTTCTCGCCCTGCGTCGTCCGCCGCCGCCGCGCGACGCGCGCGAGGCGCGGCAGCAGGCCGTGCCGCGGCGACAGCAGGAACGCGCCGGCGAACAGCGTGCTGGCGCCGAGCACCATGAACGCCCCGGTCGGCAGGTCGTCGCCGAACAAACTGAAGAATGCCCCCAGCACGCCCGCGGCCGCGCCGAACGCGCACGAGAGGACGGCCATCCGGTGCAGGCGGTCGGTCAGCAGGTACGCGGTGGCCGCCGGCGTCACGAGCATCGCCGCCACGAGCACCACGCCGACCGCCTGGATGCTGATGACGATGGCGATCGTCACCAGCGCCGTCAGCAGGTAGTGGATCGACCGCACCGGCAGCCCGATGCTGAACGCGAACCCCTCGTCGAACGTCGAGACCGCCAGCGTGCGCCACAGGGCGACGACGACCGCGATCACCACGAGCGTGACGACCGCCATCAGCATCACGTCGGCGCGGCTGATGCCGACGATCTGGCCGAACAGGAACTTCTCCAGCCCCGCCTGCCCGCCGGTCACCGGCGCGGCGAGTCCGGCGCGGGCGAGGAAGCTCTCGCCGCCGCCGAGGTTCTGGATGTACTTCAGCAGCACGATGCCCAGCGCGTAGAACCCGGTGAAGACCGCGCCGATGCACTCGCCGGCCTTCAGGTTCGTCGTGCGCTGCAACAGCCCGATCAGCGCCGTCGCCAGCAGCCCGGCCGCCAGCGCGCCGATCAGCAGGGCCGGCGTGCTCTTGGAGCCGGCGACGAGGTACCCGAGGCAGACGCCCGGCAGCACGCTGTGGCCGATCGCGTCGCCGAGGAGGCTCTGGCGGCGCAGGACGATGAAGCACCCGAGCAACCCGCACGTCACGCCCAGCAGCACCGCCGCCCACACGACGAGGTCCGACGTGCCGACCCGCCCGTCGGCCAGTTCGGCGAAGAACCGCCCGAGCTGCTGCGACAGCGCGGCATCGTCGGTGAAGCGGGCGGCGAGCGTGAGCGGGAGGGAGGGCATGGAGCTTAAATCTGAAATTCGATGCACGGGATCGGAAGCACGAAATTCGAAGTACGAAATCCGAAAGAAACTCGAAGCACGAAAGGAGGCAAATTCTAAAGCGAAGCGGCGCGGACCAGATCAGCGCAATGCGGCATCTTCGCGCACCGTTTCGGATTTTCCGCGTTCCAATCCGAGTTTGTTTCGGATTTCGTACTTCGATTTTCGTGCTTCGCCCTCAAAGTCTCATCGGCGCATCCTGCGGCGGCAGCGCCGGCCCGCCCCGGCCCTTCGCCCGCGGCACGCCGATGCCGCGCTCGGCGATCGCGACGGCCTCGGCGACGTCGCTGAGGATCGTCAGCCGGCCGCCGTAGGTCTTGTTCAGCAGTTCGGGCGTGAATACCTGCTCGGTCGGGCCGAACGCGACGAGGCGCATGTTGATCAGGATCAACATGTCGAAGTAATCCTTGGCCGTCTGCAGGTCGTGGTTGACGACGAGCACCGTCTTCCCCGCCGCCCGCAGTTCCTGGAGCAGCTTCACGATCGCGGCCTCGGTCGCGGCGTCGACGCCGGCGAACGGCTCGTCCATCAGGTAGATCTGGCTGTCCTGCACGAGCGCGCGGGCGAGGAACACCCGCTGCTGCTGCCCGCCGGACAGGTTGCTGATCTGCCGGTCGGCGTAGGCGATCATGCCGACCTTGTTCAGCGCGTCGCGCGCCCGGTCGCGGTCGCGGCGGCCGAGCCGGCGGTACCACGGCAGCGCGCCGTAGCGGCCCATCAGCACGAGCCGTCACCGGGAACGTCCAGTCGACGCTCTCCCGCTGCGGCACGTACGCGATCCGCTTGAGCTGCGACCGGACTGGCCGGCCGAACGCCTGTACCCACCCGCTGCTCAGCGGGATCAGCCCCATGACCGCCTTGATCAGCGTGCTCTTGCCCGCCCCGTTCGGCCCGATGATGCCGACCAGCTTGCCCGTCGGTACGGCCAGGTCCACGTTCCACAGCACCGGCTTGCGGTGGTAGCTGACCGTCAGGTCGTGCACCTCGAGCGCAGGGGCGGGCGACAACATGCCTCGGCCGGGGTCGGGCACGACGTCGGGGAGAGCGTTGGTGGCGGACAAGGTCATGGGACTAAATTCGAAACTCGAAGTACGAAATCCGAAACAAACTCGAAGTTCCGAAATGGAAAAGCTCTAAAAGTTCATCGGCGACAGGCGGCACGAGATTGCCAAGGGCCGCAACTGTTTATCGTCCGCACTTTTTGGGTTTCCGGATTTCGTACTTCGAACTTCGTGCTTTCCTTCACTTCAGTGCTTTCACGATCGTGTCCACGTTGTACCGCACCATCCCGTCGTACGTCTCCACCGCGTACGGCGGGTGCTCGCCCGGCTTGCCCATCGCGTCGGAGAAGAGCTCGCCGCCGATCTTCACCTCCACGCCGCGGGAGCGGCAGTCGGCCTGCACGCGCTCGATCGTCTTGGGGCTGACCGACGATTCGACGAAGATCGCGGGGATCTTCTTCGCGAGGATGTAGTCGACCGCCGCGTTGACCGCCTGGATGCCCGCCTCGCTCTCGGTGCTGATCCCCTGAAGGCCGCGGACCTCGATGTCGTAGGCCCGGCCGAAGTAGTTATAGGCGTCGTGGCTGGTGATCAGCACCCGCCGCGCCTTCGGGATCGACGCGATCTGCGCGCGGGCGTACGCGTCGAGCGCGTCGAGCCGTGACTTCAGCTCGGCCGCGCGCCGCTCGTAGTCGGCCGCGCCGGCGAGGTCGGCGGCGACGAGTTCGGCGCGGACGATGTCGGCGGCGTGGGCCCAGAGCTTCACGTCGAACCACACGTGCGGGTCGTGCACGCCGCTCGCCCCGCCCTGCCCGCTCAGGAGCTGCGCGTCGGTGAGCCCGTGCGTGACGGCCTTGGACTTGCCGCCGAGCTTCTGGCGGTCCTCGAACACGTCGACCATCGTCCCCTCGAGGTGCAGGCCATTGTAGAAGATGAGCGACGCGTCGCGGAGCCGGGTGATGTCGCCGGGGGAGGGCTTGTAGGTGTGGGGGTCGGTGCCGGGCGGCATGATGACGGCGAGCTCGACGCGGTCGCCGCCGATCTGCGCGACGAGGTCGCCGATCATCGTCGTCGTGGCCGCCACCTTCAGCCGCCCGCCCGACGCCGCCGCGGGCGTGCTCCCGCCGTCGCACCCGGCCAGCAGGCACGCCATCAGCCCCGTCACCGCGACCGCGGCGGCAAGGAATCGTCGGCGACTCCCGGCCGGCAAGTAGACGGCGGGCGGGACGGCGGCGGGCGGCGGGGTGTGGAAGCGCATCGGGTCCTTTGTCAGTAATATCGGTCAATCGAAGATAGGATTTTGGTGAGTCAAAATCAAGCGAGGAAGCATACGCGCCCGGCGGTCCTAGTCGCCGGAATGTAGCCACGGGTGTGTCATCGATCCCGCGGGCCCAAGGGGTCACGACGTCTAGACCATCCGGTTAGACGCGACGACGGGGGGCGACGGGGCGGCGGCCAGGCCACGCGTCGCGTCGACGATCAGGAGGGGCCCTCCAGCGGCGCCGTGGCCGCCGCCGTTCGGACTGCGGCGCCGAACGCCGTCAGCGAAATCAAAGGGAGCACGCGCGCCGCGGGCGACAATTCGGCTATGGTATGCCTCGGGTTTGATGGCTCAAAGTATACACGTTACCGCTCGGCGCAGGGTCGCGCCAATCGGTCCGGCGGGACGAAGCAGCGGCGGCGGTGCGGGCGACGGGACGAGACCAGTCCGGCTCGAGCCCCGAGGCGGGGGTCAGGCGACACATGCCCAGCAGCACGGTGGAGGATTACGTCAAACGGATCTACCTCGAGCAGGCGGCCGCGCGCGGCGCGCTCGTGCCGATGGGCCGCCTCGCGGCCGCGATGAAGGTCGTGCCGGGGACGGCCACCAGCATGATCCAGGCCTTGGCCAAGAGCGGCCTCGTCGAGTACGAGCCGCGCGGCGGCGTGCGCCTCACGCGCGGCGGCGAGCAGCTGGCGCTGCACGTGCTGCGGCGGCACCGCCTGGTCGAACTGCTGCTGGTGAAGGTGCTCGGGCTCGACTGGTCGGAGGTGCACGACGAGGCCGAGGAACTCGAGCACGTGATCTCCGACCGCGTGCTCGAGCGGATCGACGCGCTGCTCGGCCACCCGAGCGTCGACCCGCACGGCGACCCGATCCCCACGGCCAAGGGAAAGCTCGCGCCCCCGCCGCCCCGCCGCAGCCTCGCCGACTGCGACCTCGGCCGCCCCTACCGCGTGACCCGCGTGATCGACCAGGACCCGGCGTTCCTGCAGTTCGTCGACCGCCGCGGCCTGGTGCCGGGCGTGACGCTCGTCGTCGAGGTGCGCGACGCGCCCGCCGACGCCGTCTCGGTCCGCCCGGCCGATCGCAAGCCCGTCACGCTCGGCAACGCCGCGGCGGCGAAGATCCTCGTCGAGGAACTGCCGCCGGACGACGCGTGAGGCCCGCACCGGTCGGATGACGGGTCGCGAGAGGTCAGGTGGTGACCTGAATCGAGGGGAGTCTTCGGAGCGAGCGTACATGGCGCTCGAAGGCGCGAGAGCACACCGCGACCGGGCAAAGCAGTCGCGACTTCAGACGCGACATCCGATGGCCCATCAATGGGACGACGCGCTCCAGCCCGAGATCCCTCGGGTCGCTACCGCTCCCCTCGTGATGACGGTTGCTGTGGATGCCGTACCGGACCAAGAACCGCCGTAGACGGTTGGCCACGGTGCTGCTGCGAAGCCCTCACCTCTCGATGCGGCGTGTGCCACGCGCTCGCAGGTTCATCCTGCGATCGCTCGCAAAGGAAGAAGCGGCGCAGCGCCTTTTAACGGCCCGGCGGTGGAGGCGGTGGTGAGGGCGGGTTGACGGGGAAGCCGCGCGGGCCGCCGGACTGCATGCCGCGGAAGCCGGCGGCGACCTCGGCGAACAGTTCGGTGAACCCGAGGCCGCCGATGCCCTGGACGAGGAACACGAACGCCGCCAGGTGCAGCGCGGTGGCGATGAACGTGAGGAACGCCGCCATCTCGCCCGCGCGGGCGAGCGCGAAGACGGTCGAGCACCCGTGCAGGAACAGCCCACCGCCCGCGGCCGCGACGGCGAGGAAGAACGGCCCGCGGCGGCGCACGATCGTGGGCCAGACGACCCCGGCGAGGCAGGCGGCGACGAGGACGGCGACGATGGTGTCCATGGCGGCCATCCTACCGCGGGCGGGGCCGGGCGCGGCGCGCGGCCGTGCGCGTCTCGCCTTCGGTTGACGCACTCGTCACGGGAACAGCAGGATCTCGGTGATCGTCGACGCGGACGTGCCGCGCCGGGTGCCGCCGCCGATGACGTAGATGCCGTCGCTGACGGGCACGGCCAGGTGCGCGTGGCGGGCGGTGGGCATGTCGGGGCCGCGGCGCCAGGTGTT
>JAUJNJ010000159.1 GCA_030448225.1 Phycisphaerae bacterium | reverse complement strand
CGGTGCCGCCGAGGCCGATCACGCCGCTGCCGCCGCCCGCGCCGCCGTCGCCGGTCGCCGCGGCGCCCGTCGTGCCCGCGGGCGCCGGCAGGGGGCCGACGCGCTCGACCTGGATCTTCTTCAGCGTGCTGCGGTAGGGGAAGTCGACCGAGACGGTGTCGCCGCCCGCGCCGTCGTCGCGGACGGGGATCGTGTAGCGGCCGGTGTCGAGGAACCCCTCGCGCGGGTTGAGGTGCTTCGGGTGAACGACCGCGGCGTGGATCGTGCTGATCGCGTCCGGCGAGACGCCCGGCAGCGACACGGTCTGCATCCCGTCGCGCGGGATGTACAGACCGATGCGGCTGACCGCGACCGGCTCCTCGCCCGGCGCCTGGCGGACGACGGTGAAGTGCTTGACCTCCGCGTCGCCGCGGAGCACGAGGTTCACCACGCCCACGGTCAGCGCCGTCGCGCCCAGCGCCGTCACCGCGAACACGCCCCACGAGAGCTGCGGCCGGCGCTTGCTGGCCAGGAACACGTACGTCCCCGGGCCGGCGATCACCCAGTAGGCGATGAAGAAGAAGACGGCCAGCAGCACGTACGCCCCGGCCTTGCCGGTGTGGTCGGTGCCGGCCAGGACCGAGCGGCCGAGGTCGACGCCGCTGCCGGGACCGTACTTCTTCTCGAAGCCCTCGCCTTTCCTGCGCTCGGCGGCGACGTCGGACTTCAGGAGCGTGCCGACGTAGCCGTTGGCGAACGTGTCGTTCTTCCAGCCGAACACGCGGTCCCACACCTGCGCCCACCCCTGCGCGTTGGGCCCGTGGACGCTCGGGCTGCTCAGGTCCTGCGCCACCCACGTCACCGCGCCCGCCCCGCGGCCGATCCGCGCGATGTAGGGCGTGGCGCCCGCGGCGGCGGCGGGGCGGGCGGGGCCACTGTCGGCCGGCTTGCTCCAGTTCACCCAGTAGTCGACGAACGCGCCGGGCTTCGCCTGCGCGTGGGCGACCTTGAACGGGCCGGGCAGTTGCCGCCACCGGTCGGCCACGATCCGCTTGTCTTCGACGGCGATCGAGTGCAGCGGCTCGGGGACCGTCAGGTCGCGCAGCTCGACGGCCCAGTCGCCGCCGCGCTTCAACTCGACCGGCAGGAGGTCGGCCAGCACCTCGACCCGCGCGCGTTCGTTGGGGTGGGAGACGACGAGGTGCCCACCGCCGCGGACGTACCGGTCGAGCGCCGGCAGCTTGCGCGACCCGCCGCGCGTGAGGTCGGCGGCGTCGGCGCCGAGCCAGAGGATGGCGTCGACCGAGTCGTAGCCGATCCCGCTCTCCGGGAGGTCGGCGGTGCCGACGCGGACGAACTGCACGTCCTCGATCAGCCCCAGCGCCCCCTCGTACTCGCGCACGCCGGGCATCGCGCCGTCGGGGCCGACCACGACGAGCACGAGCTTCACGTCCCGCTTGGTGGCGATCGTGCCGGTGGCGGCGTCGTCGACGTTCGTCACCGGGTTCTCCAGCGGCAGGGGCGCGACGAGCTTCCCGTCCGGCGTGTAGAGGCTGACGCGTAGCGCTTTTCGGAGGTCGTTGACGTTGGCCGGCAGGCTGTTCACGTTCGTGCGCGGCAGGAAGTAGGCCCAGAACTTCTCCTGCTGCCCCGCGTTGAGCGTGACCCGGCGGGTGTACACGACCGTGTCGCCGTCGAGGTCCTCCTGCTCGATCCGCACGTCGTACTCGGCCGGCTCCGAGAGCGTGCTGGTGAGGTTCACGAGCATCGGCGTCCAGCACTCGGGGCGGTAGGTGCGGTCGAAGCCGATCGCCTCGACGAACCCCGTCGCCTGCCCGAAGGCCGCGCTCGACATCATCAGGATGAGCAGGATCCCCGCTTGGAAGGCACGCATTGGTGAGCGCAAATGTACGACCCTCCTTGGGGCGGCGTCAATTCGCAGGCGGGCGGGGCGGGCCCGGTCCCGGGGGCGAGAAACGCATCGCGCCGCCGGATCGTGGACGAACGACCTTCCGAGAGATCGGCGCGAGGCGCCGGCCGCAGTCCACAGCCCCGAACGAAGGCCTGAGGTCCACATTCAGATTCGCAATCCGGTGCCCCGCACGCGCGGTCGATCAGAAGAGACCGGCGGGCTTCCGCCCGCGGCGATCAAGTGCTTACCGCGGGCCCGTGAGGATCCTGAACCAACGTTAAGACGTCGTTACGCGCCGCGTGTTTCACGTCTTTCGCTCGCGACCGCGTGGCGTGGCCCCCGGGACTATTTCGGCTTCGTCTGGGCCCCCTCGCTGAGGTACTTCTTCCGCACGGCCGACGCGAGGTCGACGTCGTTGATGTTCGCCAGCGTACACAGCCACGCCAGCACGTCGGCGAACTCCTCTTCCAGATTCTCCCGCGGCCCGCGCGCCAATGCACGCGCCAACTCGCCGACTTCCTCGGAAAACCATAACCACGTCCCCGGCGTCCCCCGCTCCCGGTCGGCCTTCTCGTAGAGGGCCGAGATGTGACGCTGGAACGCGGCGAGGGTCAGGTCGTCGGGGACGCTCATGCTGCTACGGTATTCGTGGGGCCGGCGTTTGACGAGGGGGAGGGGTTCGTAGTGCGTAGTGCGTAAGAGGAAGAGCCGTCATCCCGAAGGGAGCGGGAGCGACCTGAGGGATCTCGGGACGGCTGAACGTCTCCCCGTCCCGAGATCCCTCGTCGGCAAAGCCTCCTCGGGATGACGAGGCCGCGACGGTCGGCGATGAATTCTTACGCACTACGCACTACGCACTACGCATCACGCACTACTCGCCACCATCAATTCGACGAAACCTCTCCCTCCGCCGCCTTCTTCTGGTTCTCGCTCCACTCCTTGATCGCCGCGATCACGCGCTGCTCGCGCTCGACGCCGGCCTTGTTGCCGGCGAGTTCGTGGACCTCGGCGAGCAGTTCGTGAGCGGACAGGTCGTACGGGTCGACGTACACCGCCTGCGTGGCGTACTTCGTGGCGTTGGGGAAGTCCTTCATGTCGCGGTAGAGGCGGGCGACGCGCTTGGCGTAGCGGTTGTCCTTCAGTTCCACCTTGTCGAGCGCGACGAGGTGCTCGATGGCCTTGGGGTACTGCTTCTTGGCGAGGTAAAGGGCCGCGAGTTTCTGGTGGGGCATCGCGTCGACCGGGCGGAGCTTGTGGATCTCGGCCCAGACCGGGATCGCCTCGTCGAGCTGTTTGCTCTTGATCAGCGCGTTGCCCTTTTCCTTCAGCTCGTCGTACTTCTTCACCGACGCCTCGTCGTAGCCCCAGCCGGCCACCTGCTTGGCGCACCAGGCGAAGAACTCGGTCTCGAACTGCGGGATCGTCCGGCCGGTGATCTTCGGGAACACGTCCTCCTGCCGCCCGGCGTTGCGGAACTCGACGAGCATCTTCAGCAGCGCGTCGTGGCCGTACGTCTCATGGATGTACTGGCAGACCCAGTGCGACTGCGCGTAGGCGAGGTTGCGGTGGTGCGGCTTCTTCGGGCGGACGAACGCCCAGGTGAGCTCGTCCATCGGGAAGAGCTCCTTCTTCTTCACCGCGTTGAACAGCATCGGGATCCAGTCCCACCGCAGCGGGCTCTTCTCCTCCCACACCGCCAGCCCCTCGGTCAGCCAGTGGGCGATGCGGTTGTCGGTCGCGCTGAGCGTGACCGTGTGCGTGTACTCGTGGCGGAGCACGCTGGCCCAGTTGTAGGTGCCCATCGTGTTCTCCCCCTTGCGCGGCGCGACCAGCGCGATGACCCGCCCGGTGCTGGCGCCGACCGTGCCGATCCAGGGGGAGCCGGTCGTGCGGACGCTGAACGCGTCGTGCGTCGGGAAGACCTCGATGATCGTCTTGTGCCGGATCTCCTTGCCGTCGGGCGTCTTGCCGCGCACGACGGTCGTGGGGTCGTGGGCGAAGTCCTTCGTCACCTCGTCGTGGATGCTCTCGAGGTACTCGCCGAAGTACTCGGGGATCACCGGGTCCTGCTTCGCGTCGTACATGACGATGAAGTGCTCGGTCTCCTTCGTCGCGAAGCCGGACATGTCGTCGAGGAGCTTGAGGTAGTTCGTCGTCGCGTGGTTGAACGGGTCGACCGTGCGGGCGCGTTCGAGCACGGCGCGGGCGTCGTCCTCGTCGCCGCTCTGGGTGTAGAGCAGGCCCAGGCCGTTGAGCGCGTCGGTCCACCAGGGGGCCCGCTCGATGGCGACCTTGTACTTGTCGGCCGCCCGCGGGTACTGGCGCATCGCGCCGAGCTGCTCGGCGACCTCGAAGTAGGCGGTGGCGTTGTCGGGGTCGATCTTCTCCACCCGGCGGAGGATCTCGCCCGTCTTCTCCTCGCGCAGTTGCAGCGCGTAGCAGGCGGCGAGCAGGCCCATGGCTTCCAGGTGCTCGGGCTGGCGATCGAGGACCTTCTGCGCGATCGCCTCTGCCTCCTGCGGGCGGCGCTGGCGGAGCAGGTTGCGGACCTCGAGCAGGTCGGCGTCGATCGACTTGGGGTTCACCCGGCGGAGCGTGGCGATCGCGGCGTCGCCGCCGTCGAAGTTGAAGTACTGGATCGACAGCTCGCCGAGCAGCTTCAGCGTCTCGGCGTCGTGCGGGTTGGCCGCCAGCACGCCGCCCGGCGCGTCCTTCGGGCCCTTGAGTTCCTCGTTCGCCTGCTCGGCCTGGTCGTGCGACGCGAAGTACTTCGCCGCCGCGAGGCGCGCGGGCCAGTAGTTGCGGCCGACGCGGTCGTAGGCGGCGACGAACATGTCGAGCACCGCGCGGTCGAGCTCGGGGTTGTTCGCGTACTTGCCGGTGAGCACGGCCCAGCGGTCGATCGCGCGGCCGATCGTCGTCAGCGCCTCGGCCGACTCGAACGACGGGTCCTTCGCCTTCGTGTGCCACTTCTCGAGGTAGTCCCGCCCCGGCGCGACGAACCACCCGTATGCCGCCTTGGCCGTCTCCAAATCGCCGATGCGCTCCGCGGCGCGGCCGAGCGCGACGTGGCCGGCGAGGCTCTTGGGGTCGGCCGCGACGAACGCCTTCAGCAGCGCGATCGCCTCGTTCACCTTCCCCGTCTCGACGAGCACCTCCGCCCGCCGCACGGTCAC
>JAUJNJ010000014.1:35037-66316 GCA_030448225.1 Phycisphaerae bacterium | reverse complement strand
GGTTTTATGAAGAGCCGCGACTTCAAAAAGTTTATGCCGCAGCGGACGTTTCTCGTGCTGCGGACGCCGCCGAACGGGCGGGCCGTCCTGTTCCTCGCGTTGCGCGGCGGGGTCCACCTCTCCACCGCCGTCCCCCCCCGCGCGGCCGGCCGCGGCGCAGGCTACTTCAGCCTCGCGATCGGCGTCCTGACGCTGGCCGCCGCGGTCGTCGCCCACCGCTGCCGTTGCGAAACGGCTTTCATCGCGGCGGCGCGGATGATTCGCCTTCGGACCGGCGTCGGGCGGTTTGCGGCGTGCCGTTTCGTGCGGTTCGGCGACGTGCGGGCCGTGCGCCTGACCGCGCAGACGGGCCTGCGCGACGACGAGATGGTGGTGGAACTGCTCTGCCGCGACGAGGACATCTGCTGCCCGCCGACGCGAATCCCGCGGCAGGAGGCGCTGTTCCTCGCGATGCTCATCGGCGTGCCGCTCATCAAGGTGTCCGACGCCGAACTGCCCGCCCCCGCTGAACAGCAACTGCCGGACGAACCTGAATTCGTGGACGCGGTGCAAACGCGTCTGACCTGAGTTAATCGCTGGGGCCTACCCGTCCGGAACTCGTGCGGTAACGGTTGATCAGTGCGACCGCCGCGGCCGAGGCGCGGGATCTTCATCGACTCCGTTCGTCCGACACGTTTCGTGGAGCCGAGCGACTTGAACGATGGCAGCAGGCGCGACGCGCCTCTTCAGGCATGTTTGCGCGGAAGGCGCAGGATCGTGGCGGCGCGGCGCCAGTACGCCTCATCGAACCCGAGCTCCTCCTTGATCCGGCAGTCGCGCCGGAACCAGTTTTTCTCCCGCAGCAACCCGAACGCCTTGCGAAGCCCCAACTGGCCGGCCGGCGGCACCGGGAGGATGGGCCAGTCGCTGCCGTGGACGAGTTTGCGCCGCACGACCGTATCGGCCAGGATCGCCTCGTAGGCGTAGGAGCGCGTCGGCAGGCTGAGCGCGGAGGTGTCGCCGTAGAAGTGCTCGTGGTCGTGGGCGAGGCGAATGAACTCGCGCAGGTAGCTCGCCTCGCCCGGGGCCGACCGCGTGCCGCAGTGGGCGGCGATCACCGTCACGCCGCGCTCGATCGCGGGCTTCAGCAGCATCGGGTCGGCGACGTTCGCGTCGAGCGTGGGCAGCGTCTTCTCGCCGCCGGTGTGCGAGAGCAACGGCAGTTTGTGGTGGGCCATCGCCTCGTAGAGCGGGAAGCAGCGCGGGTCCGCCGGGTTGAAGTTCTGCACGATCGGCAGCCACTTCATGACGACCGCGCCCGCCGCGATGCACCGCTCTAGCTCCGCCAGCGCATCCTTGCGGTACGGGTGGACCGACGCGGCGAACAGCATCTTCGGGTGCCGCCGCACCATCTCGATGACGTAGTCGTTCGTGACGTGGAAGTGGGTGTTGGCGTCGTCGAGGCGGCCGTCGCGGTCGTAGACGGCGTCGAACGCCAAGATCGCGGCGAGGTCGAGTTGCGGCGTGGCGTCGAGCAGGCCCGCGAGCGACGCCTCCATGTCGCGCTCCGTCTGCGCGTCGGTCCCCTTGATGCCGAGGCGCCACCGCATGAACCGGAACGGCAGGCTTTTCAGGAGCCGGTCCGACATCTTCCCGTGCCCGGGCAGGATCGCGCAGGTGTGGACGTGGCAGTCGATGACGGGGAGTGGATTCGTCATAAACGGTGGCGCCAACCCGGCGAGGACGTGCGCTCACACGGACCGGGTGATGAACCCGCACGTCGGCACATGACCGCTGAAGCGGCCACGCCGCGCGGCGGCGCGCGGGTAACGACATGCGACGCGGAGCGCGCGGCGGGGTGGTCACCCTCACCGCGCGAGGATGTCGCGGTACCGCCCGTACGCCTCGTCCCACTGCTTAGGCGCCCCCGGCTCGTAGCGCTTGACGTCGAAGCTCGCGCGCACGATCGCCCGGGCGTCGGCGAGCGTCTTCACGTCGCCGGTGGCCATCGCCTGCACGAGGATGTTGCCGACGGCGGTGGCCTCGACCGGGCCGGCGACGACCGGCCGCTGGCAGGCGTCGGCGGTCATCTGGTTGAGCAGCTCGTTCTGCGACCCGCCGCCGACGATGTAGATCGTGTTGAGCCGCCGGCCGAGGATGTCCTCCATCCCCTCGAGCGTCTTGCGGTACGTGAGCGCCAGGCTCTCCAGGCACGTGCGGACGTAGTCGCCGCGCGTGTGCGGCGTGCGCTGCTTCGTGTCGCGGCAGAACTGCTCGATCTTGTCCGGCATGTCGCCGGGCGAGAGGAACGGCTTGTGGTCCGGGTCGATCACCGAGACGAAGCCCTTCGCCCGCGCCGCCATCTGCGTCAGCTCGCCGTAGCTGTGGTCGTGGTTCTCCCGCACCCACTGCCGGCGGCACTCCTGCACGAGCCAGAGGCCCATGATGTTCTTCAGGAAGCGGATCGACCCGCCTACGCCCCCCTCGTTCGTGTAGTTGTACGCGAGCGACTTCTCGTTGATGACCGGCGCCGGCAGCTCCACGCCCATGAGCGACCACGTGCCGGAACTGATGTAGCACCAGTCGTCGCCCCCGCCCTCGACCGGGACGGCCGCCACCGCGCTGGCGGTGTCGTGGCAGGCGGGGGCGATCACGGGCACGCGCCCGACGCCACACTCTTCGGCCACGTGCCGGCTGAGTTGACCGATCACCGTGCCGCTCGGCACGATCTCGGGCAGGATCCGCGCCGGCAGCCCCAGCTCTTCCAGGAGCGGCGTCGCCCACGCCTTGGCGCGCGGGTCGTACATCTGGCTCGTCGTCGCGATCGAGAACTCGGCCTTGCGCTGGCCGGTGAACAGGTAGTTGAACAGGTCGGGCATGAACAGGAGCGTCTCGGCCGATTCGAGCAGGCGCGGGTATTCCTCGCGCGTGGCCAGGAGCTGGAACAGCGAGTTGAACTCCATGAACTGTACGCCGGTCGCGTCGAAGATGCGCTCGCGCGGCACGCGGGCGAAAGTCTTCTCGAGCATGCCGTTCGTGCGGGCGTCGCGGTAGTGAAACGGGTTGCCGCGGATGTCGCCGTCGGGGAAGACGAAGCCGAAGTCGACGCCCCAGGTGTCGACGCCGATGCCGTGCAACTCCGGCCGTCGCGCCCCTTCGGCGGCGGCCGTGCGCAGGCCGGTCTTGAGTTCCTCCCACTGGGCCAGGAGGTTCCAGTGGAGGTGCCCCCGCATTCGGCCGGTGGGGTTGGGGAACCGGTGGCGCTCCTCGAGCGTCAGCCGCCCGTCGTTCAACGAGCCGAGCACGGCCCGCCCGCTCTCCGCCCCGAGGTCAAACGCGAGATAGTTCCGTGCGGCCATTCGCTCTCCGTGCTCTCGATCTTCGTCGCGCCCGATGGCGATCACGCCGGTCCGCCCCGCCCCGGCCGCACGTCGAGCCGGACGGGCGGTCGGGGGAGGGGCATGCCCGAAGGGGCGGTATGTTAACCGCGGGCGCGGCGCCGTACTACACCGAACCGCTAGCACCCGCCGCGCCGCGCGCGCCGCGGCCCACGTTGATCGGGCCGGCGGGTGGCCTTAGCATCCTTGTGACGTGCAGCGGACTCGCATCAAAATTTGCGGCGTCACCCGCCCGCAGGACGCCTTGGCCGCCGCCGACGCCGGCGCCGACGCGATCGGCCTGGTGTTTCACCCGGCCGCGCGGCGGTGCGTTTCACCCGCCGCGGCGCGCGAGATTCTGAATGTGCTCCCGCCGTTCGTGACGCCGGTGGGGCTGTTCGTCGACGTCGACGCCGCGACGGTGCTGCGAACGGCGCGCGACCTCGGCCTCCGGCACGTCCAACTCCACGGCGCGGAGTCGCCGGACGTCGTCGCGCAGTTGACGGGGCTGTCCGTCGTCAAGGCGGTCCACGTGGAGGCGGGGCGGTTCAAGGGGGTACTCGACACGTGGCGCGCGGCCGTGTCGTCCGGCCGCCTGCCGATGCTGACGGGGCTCGTGCTGGAAACCGGCGGCACCGGCAAGGCGGGGGGAACGGGCGTGCCGAACGATTGGCCGACCGTGGAGCGGCACATCGCCGAGGGCGACTTCGCCGGGCTGCCGCGCGTGATCGCGGCGGGGGGGCTGACGCCGGACAGCGTCGGCGAGGTCGTCCGCCGGATCCGGCCGTGGGCGGTCGACGTCAGCAGCGGCGTGGAGGATGAACCGGGTCGAAAGTCGGCGGAGAGGATTGCGCGTTTCGTGCGAGCGGTAAACGACGCCGATCAGGACATGCTTCAAGGCAATGCCGTCGGGCGATGACGGCGACGAGAATCAGACCGCCACTTCATCTCGTCCCAGCGGGGCTGGACCAACCGCATACCTCGCAGCGGCGTTCGCTTCGGACCGAATCAGCTCTGCAAAGCAGACGCGCCCTCGACGGTCTTCATCGCGCGACGCCCGCACTTCACTTCTGGCTGGTCGTCACCTCGGACAGCGGGATCACAGTTTCGGTGACGTTCGCCACGCGCGGCACGAGCAGCAGGACCTGCTCGAAGCGCTCCGAGATCGTGCCGCCGACGAGGAAGGTGCTGCCGAGGCTCGACGGGAGCTTGGCGTGCTCGGACGGTGCGATCACGAGAAAGCCGTCGAGCGGGACGTCGGTGATCAGGTTGAGGTCGTACAGGTTCTCCGGCGCGACGTACTTGATCTCGCGCTCGACGTTCCGCACCGACACCTCGAACCGCTTGCGCTTCGACCGCACGAGCGGGCAGACGCTGATCCGCACGGTGCCCGGCTTGCGCGGCGCGAGCTGGAACGACACGCCGATCGCGTTCTCGCACTGGTCGAAGGTCCGGCCGTACAGGACGTTCTGGTCGTTGAGGTAGAAGATGTTCTGGAAGTTGATCCCCGCCTTCATCAGCAGCTCGACCGCGCCCGAGTCGCCGCCGGTCGCCGCGCACTGGCGGGCCTTGGCCGGGTACTGGTCGATGATGCCCTTGAAGTAGGACCACTCGGCGGTGGAGCCGAGTCCGACGCGCATGCCGTTCTTCAGCAGCAGGTCGTACGTCGCGATGTCGACCGTCTGCTCGTCGATCCGCTTCCAGAACTCCTCGCTCCGGCTCACGGCGCCGAACGGGACGGCGATTTGGTAGACGTCCACCTGCTGGACCTGGTGCGTCGGGTCCGGGTTGCCGCCCGACAGCATGTGCTTCGGCTGCGGCGCCAGCGGCGTGGCGAAGATCGACTGCGGCGGCGCGGCAGGCGCGTCCGGGGCGGCGGCCGCGGCGCCCGCGTCGGCGGCCGGCTTGGACGCGCAGCCGGCGGCGATCAGGCAGGTCAGGAACAGGCACGGCGCGGCGGGTGCGTACTTCATAGGTGGCTGCCACAGGTGGAGTAATTCGAGCGGCACTCGGAGCGGCGCGTCGCTCGCGCAAACATCTTCGGTTTAGCCGCCCGCAGAGCGGCGCGTCGACTCGGTGCGTCGTCCAGTCGGTTCGTCGTCGTTCGCGTGGGCGCGTCGCGAAAAGGGTCGAAAGTCCATCGACCCGCGTACATCGGGATGATTGTCTACCCCTGCCCTTCGGGCCCGGCGCGACACGTCGGGCAACATCCCGGGTCGAAGCTTCTTGCGTCGATCAGAGGGACGCGATCAGCGCAACGACCTCGTCGAGCCCCTTGTCCCACTCCGGCCGGCCGATGTTAATCGGGGGCGCCAGGCGAATCACCTTTTGGGCCGTCACGTTCACAATCACGCCCCGTTCCAGGCCGCGCTCGACGAGCTTGTCCGGCACGTCCTTCAGCTCGATGCCGAGGAACAGCCCGCGCCCGCGGACGCCGGCGACCTTCTGGCGAATCGACGACTCGTGACGGAGCCGCGCGATGGCGTGTTCGCCTAGTACGGCGGCGTGGGCGAGGAGGTTTTCCCGCTCGATCACGTCGAAGATCGTCCGCGACACGGCCGACGCGATCGCGTTGCCGCCGAGCGTGGAGCCGTGCTTGCCCGGCACGAGCAGTTCCGCCAGCGCCGGGCGCGCCCACATCACGCCCATCGGCAACCCGCCGCCGACCGCTTTGCCGAGCGTCATAATGTCCGGCTCGACCGGCCGGCCGGCATCGTCCGTGACGTGCTGGTGGGCGAACCACCGGCCGGTCCGGCCGCAGCCGGTCCAGACCTCGTCGAAGATGAGCGTCAGCTCGCGCGCGTCGCAGAGTTCTCGGACGCGCCGCACGTAGCCGTCGGGGTAGACGTTCACGCCCCCCTCGCCCTGGATCGGCTCCATCAGCACGGCGGCCGTCTCGTCGTCGACGGCGGCGGCGAGCGCGTCGAAGTCGCCCGCCTCGACCTGCACGAAGCCGGGGACGGCGGGCTCGAAGCCGGCCTTGACGGCGGGGTTGCCGGTGGCGGCGACCATCGCCAGCGTGCGGCCGTGAAAGCTGCGGCTGAGCGAGATGATCTTCCACCGCGCCGGCGACTTCGTCCCCCCGCGCAGCCGGGCGAGCTTGCAGGCCGCCTCGTTCGCCTCGGCGCCGCTGTGGCAGAAGAAGGCCCGGCCCGCGAAGGCGTGGCGGGCGAGGCGCTCCGCGAGTTCGATCTGCGGCTCGGTGTAGAACGTGTTGCCGACGTGCCACAGGGCGGCCGCCTGCTCGGTCGCGGCGGCGACGAGGGCGGGATGGCAGTGGCCGAGGACCGCGCCGCCGAACCCGGCGAACAGGTCGAGGTAACGGCGGCCGTCGGCGTCCCAGAGCCAGCACCCGTCGCCCCTGGCCATCACGACCGGCATGCGGGCGTAATTGCCGATGAGGGCGCGCTTGCCGCGCTCCAGAATCTCCGACGTCCGATGCGCCATCCAACCGTCCCTTTCCGCGCGCGCCGTCCGGACACCGCCGGCGGGGCGGGGGCAGCGTCGCAGAATCGGCCGGCGGATTGCAGGTTGTCCTCGCGTGTCAGCCGCCGGTTTTACCGCCCGATGCCGGTGCCGGCTGACCGGGGCCGTTTATCCGGCCGCGCCGGCGTCTTTCTCCTCGGCCGGCCAGGTGAAGGCGGGGGCCGCGTCGCGATCGAACCCCTCCAGATGATCGAGCTTCTCGCGCCGGTCCGGCCGGACGTATCGCCACGCGCGATCGCCGAAGACCTCGGCCACGAGGGCGGCCAGCACCGGGTCGTAAGCCTTGAGTTCCTCGCGCGTGTCGACGTGGTTGTGGTCCTTGTCGGGCGGGCGGTTCGTGTCGAACCACGACTGCACGCCCTCGGCGAAGTACTCGGCGGCGTTGGTGGCGGCGTACTTCCCCTTCCAGAGGCCCGCCGTCATCGCGGCGTCGTACGCCGCCTTCAGCCGGCGGTCGAACGTGGGGTCGATCGTGCGGACGCCGGTGAGGTGCACGGCGTGGGCGAACTCGTGGATCATGATGCTCTCGGTGCCGTACGGGTCGCCCTTCAGGCCGAGCAGGTTCTCCTCGGCACAGCTCACGCACGGCACCTGAATCGACGCCCCCAGCCCCCGCGCCCGGCGGTTCCAGAATGCTTTGGGCTTGAGGTGGCGGTGCTCCGGGACGTCGGTCGTGAACTCGCCCGCCGCCATGACCGTCAGGCGCACCTTGTTGCCGGACATCGCCCGCAACAGGTCGTCCCGCCCGGCGAGCATCTGGTCGACGAGGTAGGCCGCCTCGCGCATCGCGTACGGCGAGACCTTCGACGAGCCGACGACCGGTAAGCTGCGGACGTCGACGTGCTGCTGGTAGAACGCGTCGAGCGCGACGCGCTGTCGCAGTCCCGCCGGCACCGGAGTCACGTCAATCGTCGCCGGCGCATCCGGCTTCTCTGCCGACTGCGGGGCGGCGCCCGAGAGCGCGAGCAGGCAGATGACGCCGAGGCATCGTCGGGCGTGGGTCGGGCGGATCCACATTCAGGCTCTCCTCGGGGCGACGCGTAGGCCGGGCCGGCGAGGCGGTCGGAATTAGGCTCGCCGCGTGAGTCTCCCGACGTTTGAGCCGCACAGGCGGCCCGGCATAGGATGGCCGCGGGTGCGTCGCGAACGCTCATTTCGGACGCGCTCACATCCCAGTTCAATAGCATGTCATTAACGGCAGAGGCCGCCGTGGTGGGGAACGCTTCGAGGGCTCACCGCACCTCGGCAGCAGCGCCGATCCCGCGGCCGGCGACGGCTTACTCGTCGAGCTTCCGCACCGGCGCCATGCGCTTCTCGCCGGTCCACTCCAGCGCCTTTTTCAGCGTCGCGGCGAGGTCCTCCGCCTTGGCCTCGCCCTGGAAGCGGACGAGGGTGAGGCGGGGCGATTCGTAGGTGAGGAAGGGGCCGACCGAGGCGACGAGCAGGTTCCCCTTGCGCAGTTCGTCGACCACGTCGTTCGCCTCGTAGTCCGGCGTGACGAACTGGCCGATCACGCTGATCTTGCCGCCGCACGGGCACTGGTAGAACTTGAACTCCGACGCGATGCCCGCCGCCGTCGGCACGTCCATCCCCTCGATCATCACGTTCAGGTCGTCCCGCGGGATCGTCACCGTCAGCACGTCGTCCCGCGTCTCGCCCTTCGCCTTCAGCGCGTCGGTGATGACCTTGAACAACTCCTGCAACGAGTGCTCCTCGGCGACGTCGTCGTCCGCCTCGTCCACTTCGACGTCGACCGGCGCGGCGGGGGCGTCGGGTGCGGCAGCGGGTGTCGCGGCCGGAGCTGCGGCGGCCGGGGCGGCCGGGGCCGTCGCGTCGGCGGGGGCGATTGCGTCCTCGGCGGCGGTGGCGCGGACGAGGGGGACGAGCAGGGCGGCGAGGATCAACAGCGTCGCGGCGCGTTTCATTTGCTTCCCTCGGGCAGGAGCCGGCCGGTCTCGCGCAGCCGCTTGAACGTGCGGCGGCGGAACAGGAAGTAGGGCTTGAACACGAAGCGGTGCAGACGGATCAGCGCGCTGCGCCGCTCGGCCTGCGCCCGCTCGTCGTCGGTCAACTCGTCGGGGCGCAGCCGCTTCTTGTGCTTCAGGAAATGATAGAAGTCCTCGTGCTGAAGCCGCCGGAGCCACCAGCGGTTCAGCCACCAGTCGCCCAGTTCGGCCAGGTCCCAGCTGATCTGGAAGTCGATCAGGTGCGGCCGCCCGTCGTCGCCGAGCAGGATGTTCTCCGGCTTGTTCGTGTCGACGTAAGCGATCTTCCGCGCGTGAAGCTGCTCGAGCAACTCCGTGAGCTGCCGGAAGAACCCGTCCGGCACCGGCTTGTCCTTCTGCAGCGGCCGGCCGGGCACGAACTCGTGCACGAAGCCGGTCTGGCCGACCGTGCCCAGCACCTTCGGCACGTTCGGCAGGTCCGACAGCTTGTTGTAGAACCGCACCTCCCGCCGGCACAGGAACTTCCCGACGAACAGCAGCGGGAACCCGGCGAACTCCTGCGTCCGGCTCATCTTCAGCACGGCGCGGGTGCCGGCGTCGTCCTCGTAGAAGCCGGTGGCGGCGAAGAAGTCGTGCTTCACCGCGTGGACGAGCCGCCACACGGTCTTGCCGAGGGTGAACTCGCGCGGCAGCCCAGGACTTGCCCAGCGCCCGCATCGCGTACGCGGCACGGTCGGGACGATCAGCTTTGTCGATGTCGACGTTCGGTTGCACGCGAGGGATTGTAACGGCTGCAGTTCGAGGATTCCCGCGCGACGCGGCCGGCGCGAAGGCGGCCGCCGTGGGCAGCCCTGGCCGGCTTCGCAGGAGTGTAACGCGCCTGAAAGCGTGATCGGGCGTGGCGCGGGCGTCTCGCCCCGCGTCTTTTGTTGAGGAAACGCGCGCGGGACGCCCGCGCCACGCTCGGTCGTTGCTTCTTCGCGACGCTCTTCAATTCACCGGGCAGGCCGGGGGAGTTGCGTGATCACTTCTTCCCCAGTGCCCGTTGCGACCGGAAGAACGCGCGGAGCAGTTCCGCGCACTCGCCCGCCATCACGCCCGGCGTGACGACGACGCGGTGGTTGAGGCGCGTGTCCTCGCAGATCTGGAAGAGCGTCCGCACGGCCGGCCTTGGGGTCGTCGCAGCCGTAGACGACGCGGGGGACGCGGGCGTTGACGATCGCGCCGGCGCACATCGGGCAGGGTTCGAGCGTGACGTAGAGCGTGCAGTCGAGCAGCCGCCAGTGGCCGGTCGTGCGGCCGGCCTCGCGCAGGGCGAGGATCTCGGCGTGGGCGGTGGGGTCGTGATCCGTCTCCCGCCGGTTCGCTCCCCCGGCCGACGACCCGCCCGCTCGGGTCGTGAACGATCACCCGATCGGCACCTCGCCCGCCTCCGCCGCCGCCGCCGCGAGCGAGCGAGCCGCCTCCCGCATGGCGGATTCCGGCAGGACGGCGGCGAGGTCGGACATGATTCACTCTCTCGAACAGGATACGGCGAAGCGGCTCGTTCATCCGGACCGCTCACCGGTTGGTTCAGGGGACGCCACGCGACCGCCGCCGTGCGGCTGAGCCGCAGACCGATCCTCTCGCACCGGCGGTCAGCGCGCGCGGCTCGCGCGCGCTCCCGTCACACGTCTGCGTGGGAAAAGTGCGTGGCGACACACGCGACCACCTGTCTCCGCAGGTCGGGTCGGCCGTGAGGGTCCAGCCCCTCCGCGGCGAAGACGGCGTCCGTGAACGCGTCCACGTCTGCCGGCGGCTCGCCTTCCAACCTTCGCCGATCAGCCGGTGGCAGGCAAAAGCCCAGTTTCACGCACAACTCGTCCAGGAGCGCGGCGGCTTGGGGTGAGGTGAGTCGCTCGGGCATCGCGTTCCCATGGGTGCGGCGCGACCGGTCGGGCGAGCTACGTCTGCTCCGACGCATTGACGATGATCGCGACGCCGATCGGTCCGCGAGCCGTCCCGCGATCGCCGCTACCGCCTCCCGGTAGCCAGCGACAAGGAGATCCTCCGTGCACGTCGACCCGTCTCACGCGCCCCGTAACCAGCGGGCGAGGACGTACAGCCAGGGCGGCCAGCAGCACGAACGTGTTAAAGAATAAAACGCCCCGCGCCTCCCAGCCCACGTGGCCCGCCCGGCGTTCGGCGACGAGGCTCAGGAACGACGCCAGCAGGCCCACGTCCGCCGCGCCGAACGCCCACAGCAGCAGCGCGCCGCCGCCTTTCCCCCGGCCAGCGCGCCAGCCCCCGCCAGCAGCAGGATCAGGCCGAGCGAGCCGGCCCGGTGCCCGACCTGCGCGCCGTAGAACCGCGACCAGCCGGACGGAATCTCCGGCGGCAGGACTTCGATCGGCGACATCGGAATCGGGGTCGGACTTCCGCGGCAGCGTGAGGTAGTCGAGCTGGCTCATGCCAAACGTCCACCTCGGGGGCCGGGTCGTTGGGTCGGGTCAGGAGCGTCCCGCGGGGGCAAGCGGACAAGTCGCTCGCTTAGATCCTTCTCGAAACAGTCCGACGTCCCCGTTCGCCGCAGGCCCGAAGGGCCCGCTGCCGGTTGTACGGATCGGCGCTTACCGCACCGCCACCACGCTCGTCACCTCGGGCACCTGGTCGCGCGGGTTGCGCTCGATCCCCTGGTGCAGCGTCATGCTGCTGCTCGGGCAGCCGTGGCACGCGCCGTGGAAGCGGATCTGCACGGCCCCCTCGGCCGTCACGTTCACGAGCTCGATGTCCCCGCCGTCCGCCTGCACGGCCGGGCGGATCAAGTTGATGACGCCCTGGACGCGGTCTCGCAACGGAAGAATCTCGGCAGCTTGTGTCATGCAGGATCTCGCGGCTCGCTCGTTTCACCGATTATACCGGTCGCGACGACGGGGGACAATCGCGGCCCCACGTCGACCCGGCGACCGGCCGCGCCGGACCGTCGCGTCGCGATTCGAACCGCGTAGAACGGAACCGACCGCGCCCGGTATAAGGACAAGACGACCGACGGGAGCATCACGTTCAATCTACCTCCGGACGGGATCGCCCCGGATGATCGGTTAAGCCCGTCGCACAGCATGGAATAGCCTCGGGCGGAAGCCCGCCGGTCTTCGGGAAACGACCTCCGGGCTTCCGCCCGAGGCTGTCAGGAGCCGTCGACGGGGGTTGGCACGGATCGTCGTAGCGGAGGCGTTTGGGACGCCCCACGGACCGACCATTCCGCCCCCGCTCGTTTGAACCGCGCCGGTTCTGCGTCGTCTCATTATGTACGATCGATCCGCGGCCGCGGCGGGGCGGGGAGTTGAGTTGATCCGCGCCCGCGCCAAATATACTGTCTGATCGCGGCCGTTCCCGCCCCCCGCGGGGGGCGCCGGCGCGGGTCCCGGGGGGGACGGACGTTCCCCGGGCGAATGTGCGAAGCCGACACAGCGAGGATGCATTTCATGAGCAGTCTGTTGCGACGTTGGATGGTCGTGGGCGCGGTGACGGTCGGCGGGTGCGTGCTGGTCTCGGTGCCGGGCCGCGTCGCCGGCGCGGCGGCGGCCGCGCAAGAGCAGGTCGCGACGGTCCAGGAGCTCAAGTCCGAGGCGTTCAAGGCCTTGCGCAGCGGGCAGTTCGACCGCACGAGCCAGCTCCTCGAGCAGGCCGCCACGCTCTCGCGCGACCCCGGCGACGCGCAGATGGCGAAGTGGACCGGCTCGTTCGAGACCCAGCGCAAGGAGTTCGCCGCCGAGCGCCGCAGGCAGTACGACAAGACCGTCGCCGAGGTGAAGATGCTCGTCGGCAAGGGCAAGGCCGACTACGCGGTCGACTCCGCCGCCCGCGCCTACCTGCTCGCCGACGACAAGAAGGCGTTCCGCCAGGAGCAGTGGGTCGACGAGCTGATCACCCGGACCGTGAAGTCCGCCGAGAAGTACGACGGGCAAGAGCAGTGGCTCAAGGCGCTGCGCCTCTACTCCGACCTCGGCTCGGTCGAGCCGGCCAACCCGGTGTGGAAGGAGCGGCTGAAGCTCGCGACCCGCCGCGTCCGCCTGCTCGCGCTCTACACGCCCGACGTGCTCAAGGCGCTTCAGGAGTCGGAGTCGAAGGAGCGCGAGGAGGTCGACGCCCTCCTGACCGCCCTCAACGCCACCACGCAGCCGACCACCAAGCCCACGACGAAGCCCGACGACAAGTCCGACGAGAACAACGACGCGTTCCGCATCAACTGGAAGGAGACGCTCAACGGCGTCGAGCTCGACATGCTGTGGCAGGCGCTGGTCGACGCGCGCCAGAACTACTACCGCGAGGTCGGCTACAAGGACCTCGCGATCGGCGGCCTCGACGGGCTGCGCGCCGTCGCGACGACGAAGGGGCTCGAGAAGTCGTTCCCGCTCCTCGGCGACGAGGCCGCCCGCGACCGCTTCGTCGCCGCGCTCGACAGCGCCGAGGCCGGCATCAACGCGACCGAGCCGAGCAAGGAGCAGTTGGCGCTGCGGATGATGCTCGCCGAGCTGCGCTCGGCCAACGAGAAGACGGTCAGGATCCCCGACGAGGTGTTCGTCAGCGAGTTCGCCGACGGCGCGTTCGCCGAGCTCGACCCGTTCACGAGCATGATCTGGCCGAACGACCTCGAGGAGTTCAACAAGACCACGCAGGGCGAGTTCAGCGGCGTCGGCATCCAGATCCAGAGCGACGAGGACGGCAGCCTCAAGGTCGCCACCCCGCTGGAGGACAGCCCGGCGTACAAGGCCGGCATCAAGTCGGGCGACATCGTCACCCACATCAACGGCAAGAACGCCAAGGGCATCACGCTCAACCAAGCCGTGAAGACGATCACCGGCGCCCGCGGCACCCGCGTGACGCTCACCGTCCGCAGCCCCGACGGCAAGGTGAAGGACTACGACATCCGCCGCGACACGATCAAGGTCGCCAGCGTGAAGGGGTGGCTCCACCGCCCGGGCGGCGGGTGGGACTTCTTCGTCGATCACGACAACAAGATCGGCTACATGCGGATGACCAACTTCACGAAGGACACCGCCGACGAGCTCGACCGCGCCCTCGACGACATGGGCAAGGCCGGCGCCCGCGCCGCCATCCTCGATTTGCGCTACAACCCCGGCGGCCTGCTGACGGCCGCGACGGACGTGTCGGACAAGTTCCTCGGCGAGGGGACGATCGTCAGCACCCACCCCGACCGCGACACCGGCAACGCCCCGACGATCGCCACCGCCAAGGCCGACGGCGACGACGCGGCGATCCCGCTCGTCGTGCTCGTCAACCAGTACTCGGCCAGCGCCAGCGAGATCGTCTCGGGCGCGCTGAAGGACCACAAGCGGGCCCTGATCGTCGGCGAGCGCACGTTCGGCAAGGGGAGCGTGCAGATGCTCTTCCCGCTCACCGACCGCTCGGCGTACCTCAAGCTCACGACGAGCCACTACTACCTGCCGCTGGGCCGGTGCATCCACCGCGAGGAGAACAGCCAGGAGTGGGGCGTCGACCCGGACGTAACGGTCGAGATGACCCCCGAGCAGATGCGGGCCGCGATCGACGCCCGCCAGGAACTCGACATCCTCCGCGACATCAACGCCGCCCCGGCCGAGGGCGAGCAGCGGAAGCTCAACGACGTCGCCCCCGAGGTCCGCGAGCAGGTGAAGGAGGACACGAAGGCCAAGGCCGACGGCCAGAAGCTCGCCGACGGCAAGCCCGCCAAGAAGGACCTGCTGTCGAGCGACCCGCAGCTGTCGGCCGCCGTCCTGATCCTGCGGCTCCAACTCGCCGGCGCGCAGCTCTAAGACGAGGCCGCGAACGTTCAATGCCAACGACACGAGGCCCGTGGCACTCCGCCACGGGCCTCTTCGTTTCGTCTGCTCAGTAAGTTGCGACGCCGCGGATCATCCACACATTCCGCAGATGAAGACTTCTGCGCAACCCGTGGAACGTCCCACTTCTCCGCGCTCTCCGCGTCTCCGCGGTTCATCCGATTCCCGCGCGGTCGTCACCGCCGGCCGGCGGTGACGAGTTGGAGCATGGCGAGGGTGGTGCTGACGTCGCCGCCGAACTCGAAGACCTTGTCGAGCCCCGTGACGAGGAACGCGCTCCAGACCTGGTCCTTGACGTTGCACAGGACGAGGCGCCCGTCGTCGGAGATGAGGCGCTTGCGGAGTTGGAGGAGCCGGGCGATGTTCGACGAGTTCACGTAGCGCATCGTGCCGAAGTCGAGCACGACCGACGCGCGCGGCGGCAACGGCTCGAGCGACTGCACGTCCTCGGTGAACTGCGGGTCGTCCCCCAGGTGAACGATCCGCACCGTGTCCGACCATTTCTCGACCGCCATTGATCAACCCTTTCGCCTGTTGGACGCGGGCCTACGTTAGCAGCACACCCCCGCCCCGCAAAACCCCGCAAAGGATCGCGCGGGAGAAACCCGTGGGCGGGCGCGAACGAACGAAGCACGTCGCGAAACGCCCCTATGCACGAGCGCTCCCGAACGCGTCGCGCCTGCTCGCGCTCGGCCGCCGAGGGGTCGCTACGCGTCTTCGCGATTCGCTCCCGAGGGAACAACGCGCGCGCGCCCGGCGCACCGAACCGTCTCGAACTCCTCACCGACTCCGGATCAGCAACTCGTCGGGCACGTTCAGCTCGCGCCGCTTCGCGTCGATGTCGTGGAGGAACCGGCTCCCGTCCCCGTAGTAGCCCGCGGTGGGCGTGAGGTCGGGCAGGAGCGACCGCCAGTACGCGTTGAAGCGGCGCATCAGCGCCTCGCGGAGGTACTTGCTCAGCATCGACGCCGCCGCCACGGGCAGGCACTGCGCCTCGGCCTTCTCGCAGAAGACGAGTCGGACGACGTGCCCGCCCTGGTGCAGGCGGTAATCGCTGAAGCCTTCCTGCTCGCGCACGACCTCGAGCGACCACTCGTCGAACATCAGCCGCAGCAGCGGGCCGTAGTAGCCGCGGGCCCCCTGGCGGTCGCAGGTGACGACGAGGTTCTGCCGGCCGTACGTGCGCAGGAGGAAGTCGATGTGGCGGGCGGCGATCGAGAACAGCGCGTTGCCCTTGTTGCGCGTCGCGTCGAACATCTGGTTGAGCTGCCGCTCGCAGACGACCTTCGCCTCGAGGTGGACGAGCCGGGTGTTCGTCCGCGCCATGTGCTCGGACAGCCGCCTTGGCGAAGAGCCGGGCGGCGGTGCCGTCGGTCTCGATCGGGAACGGCTCGTCGTCGTGGGCGGCGTACCAGGGGTAGCCGGGCAGGTCGGTCACGCAATCCGGCGGCGACGGCGAGCACGTCGGCGAGGCGGTCGTTCCACCCGCGCAGCGTGGTGAGCAGGGCGAGGATCGAGCCGCTCGAGCTCCTCCAGGCCGGTCCCCGGCGAGTAGACGAGCTTGCTGTCGTTGACGTGGATCTTGCGGCCGTTCTTCGTGCGCGTCCGGCTGACGTACTTCCCCAGCCGTTTCCAGACGCACGGCAGTTCCGCGTCGAGGCTGAAGCCGTCGGCCGGGTCCGGCAGCTCGACCGCGCAGCACCCGACCACAAGCGGCCCCAGAAGGGGCCCATACCCGGCCTCGTCGATCCCGGCGATGATCATGCGGGCGGATTATAGCGACGACCGCGCCGCGCGACGCCCGGAAAACCCACAGGCCGACACCCGCCCCCGCCCCGAACCGGCGGCCCCCGCCTCCGTACCAAATCCAGGGCCGCGGAACGCGCAACGAGTGCCCTTGACATCTCACGCGTCCTGAATAAATTGGCCGACCTAACGGCTACGGGGGCGTAGCTCAATTGGTTAGAGTACCGGACTGTCGATCCGGTGGTTGCGGGTTCGAGCCCCGTCGCCCTCGCTTACGGGACTACGACTCAGGTCCGAGTCCCCTCACTGACAGACCCATGACAGTGCACTGGCCCAACGCATCTCGCCCGGGCCCCCGCCGCGGCCCGGGCGTCTCTACATCCCACTTCGATCTCCACTTCCTGCTGCGGCCACGGTGCGATGAACTTGCGGGACTCGCTCCGACGATGCCGAAGGCACGGCAGCGTCACCGGCTCTTCACGGGATGGAGGGGCCGCGACCTCGTCCGAGTCCCACCCGACGGGCAACTCCGACTCCGCCCCCGCGCGCGCGGCGTCGGCTCGCAGACCCGCACCGTCCCCGCCGCGCCGCGCCCGCTCCACTTTCCGCCGGGTTCCGGCTTCCGCGCGTAACGCCTGCCGCACGCGTCGCGGGCAGTCCGATCATCAACACGCATCGGGATAGCCCCGGGTACGCCTGTTTTTGAAGGTGAGCCGCCGGCCGGTGGACGGAGCGCCGGGCCGCCGGGTGGCTAGTTCGCGGCGAATTCTTCCGGCAGGTCGACGATCCGCAGGCACACCGTCGCCGGCACCACCGTCGGCAGCGCGTCGAGCGCCGCCAGCGACTCGCGCATCGCGCCCTCGGCGGCCTTGTGGGTGGTGATGACGATCGGCACCTGGCGGACGTCGTCGGTCTCGCGCTGCAGGACCGCCGACAGGCTGATGCCGTGGGCGCCGAGGATCTGCGTGACCTGCCCCATCACGCCCGGCTCGTCCTTCACGGTCAGCCGCAGGTAATATCGCGAGCGCGTCTGCTCGACCGGCTCGACCGAGACGGCGGGCACGGTGTCGGGGAAGATGCGCAGTTGCTTGAACAGCAGACCGGTCGTGCCGAGCGCGACGCCGACGAGGTCGGCCACCACCGCGCTGGCGGTGGGCATCTGCCCCGCGCCGCGGCCGTAGAACAGCGTGTGCCCCAGCGCGTGCCCGTAGACGCCGATCGCGTTGAAGCCGCCGTTCACCTCGGCCAGCACGTCGGCCTTGTGGACGAGCGTCGGGTGGACGCGCAGCGCGAGGCGCCCGCCGGCCATGCGCTCGGCGATCGCCAGGAGCTTGATGACGTAGCCGAGGTCGGCGGCGAACGCGATGTCGGCCGGCTGGAGGCGGTCGATCCCCTCGATCCCGATGTCCCCCTCGGCGATGCGGACGTTGAACGCCAGCCCCGCGAGCAGCGCGAGCTTTTGCGCCGTGTCCCGGCCCGAGACGTCGAGCGTGGGGTCGGCCTCGGCGAACCCGAGCCGCTGCGCCTCGCCCAGCGCCCGCTCGTAGGTCCACCCCTCCTTGGTCATGCGGGTGAGGATGACGTTGCACGTGCCGTTGAGGATGCCGACGAGCGCGTCGATCCGGTTGGCGACGAGGCCGCGGGTGAGCGCGTCGATGATCGGGATGCCGCCCCCGCAACTCGCCTCGAACGCCACGGCCGTGTCGTGCCGGCGCGCGAGGGCGAACAGTTCGGCGCCGCGGGCGGCGAGCAGGCTCTTGTTGGCGGTGACGACCGGCTTGCCGAGCCGCAGCGCCCGCTCGATGTAGCCGGCCGCGTCGCCGGTGCCGCCGACCGTCTCGATCACGATCCGCGTCTTCGGGTCGTCGATGGCGGCCGCGGCGTCGGTCGTGAGGGGCAGCGCGGCGTGGCCGGCGTGCTTCTTCGCGTCGCGGACGACGACGTGGCGGATCTCGAACCGCAGGCCGGTGCGCGCTTGGAGCATCTCGCGCTGCTCCTGGAGGATGCGGACGACGCCGCCGCCGACGACGCCGCAGCCGAGAAGACAGATGCCGATGGGAGATTCGCTCATGCCGGTACCACGCCCGCGGAAAATCGGCCGGAACTGTACGGGTGAAGGCGGGTGAAGGCAACCGCGCGTGATTGCGGAACATGACAGACGGAAGCGTGTGCCCTGATGCACGACGGAGCGCCACGCGAAGAGGCACTGCGCGACAGGAATGGACGAGACGCGGAAGGCGCGGGTTTGCGCCCTTCGGGACTCGTCCTGTTTGGCCTGACAAAAACGTTGAGCGCACCTAATAGCCGCGGGCGGAAGCCCGTCGGTCTTTTGCGCGGGAAGAACAGCGGGCTTCCGCCCGCGGCTATCAAGTGTTGAACGCGCAGCTCGACAGACTAAGACGCTCCCCTCTGTACAATTCAATCGTCCGGGGCGCGCCGCGATGCGACCCGCGAAGACGCAACGTCTTTCATCCCCGTCGGTACCCGCGCATCGCGGGTTCATTGACGCGTTAGGCACGCCCCCATACGCTCTACGATCTTTGCAACGGCGCGACGGACGCGCGCCCGGCGATAACTGTTTCGGCGGCGGGCGGTTGCGTCGCGCGGGGCTCGCCGCCGCCGCCGCTCAACGGTTCGCGACCGCCGGGCTCCTATGTTTGCGATCGTCAGCGACATCCACGGCAACCTCGAGGCGTTCTCCGCCGTCCTGGCGGAGATCGACCGGCGGGGCGTGCAGCACGTCGTCTGCCTCGGCGACATCGTCGGGTACGGCCCCAACCCGGCCGAGTGCCTCGACCTGGTGATGAACCGGGCGCGGGCGACGCTCATGGGCAACCACGACTTCGCCGTCTTCTACGAGCCGTACAACTTCAACGCCGGCGCCGAGGCCGCGTGCTTCTGGACCCGCAAGCGCCTCGAGGGCGACCCCGACGCCGCCCGCCGGGCCGAGCGCTGGCGCTACCTGGCGAACCTGCCGGTGCGCCTGCGCACCGCCGACTTCGTCGCCGTCCACGCCAGCCCGCGGCGGCCGATCAACGAGTACATCTTCCCGGACGACATCTACACCAACCCCGGCAAGTTCGTCAGCATCTTCGAGCGGTTCGAGAAGCTCTGCTTCGTCGGCCACACCCACGTGCCGGGCGTCTTCCTCGAGGGGCCGGACTTCTACAGCCCCGACGAGCTGGACTACAAGTTCGAGCTGACCGACGAGAAGGCGATCATCAACGTCGGCAGCGTCGGCCAGCCGCGCGACCGCGACCCGCGGAGCAGCTTCGTGATCGTCACCGAGACGTACGTCGAGTTCGTCCGCGTCACCTACGACGTCGACGCCACCGTGCGCAAGGTCGAGGCGATCGACGAACTCGATAACTTTCTGGGCACCCGGCTTCTGGACGGTAAGTAGCCGGCGGCGCCGGCGCGGGACCGTCGCCCGCGCGCGTCCGGCGGGCGGGGCCGGGCGATCTCCGTCACGCCGGCCGGGGGGACGCGCCGGGCGGCGTCGGGCCGCGGGCCGGAATGATTCGCCGACGGTTTTCTCCGACAGGTTCTTAAAGGACTGCATGAACACGAAGCAAATGGTCACCGGCGTACTGGTGGCCGCGCTGCTGATGACGGCCTGGTACGGCGCCGCCTGGTGGGTGCGAACGACGCACCCGGAATGGGTGTTCGGCGTCGAGCGCGCGCGGCTGGAGGCGGCCCAACGGGCGGCCGCCGCCGGCGCCGCGACCACCGGCCCGACGACGACGTCGGCGACGACGGGCACCACCACGTCTCCCACCACGCTTCCAAACGCCGAGGCCGCCGGGCCGACGACCGCGCCCGGCGCGTTCACCGTCGCCACCGGCGCGGGGGAAGCCCGGCCGATCGAGCTGGGATCAGCCGCCAAGGAGCACAAGACGTTCGCGATGGCGCTGTCGCTCGACCCGCGCGGCGCCGGCATCGCCCGCGTGCGGCTCAACGATTTCAACCGCGGCGTGAAGGACGCCGAGCCCTACGAGTTCCAGCAGCCCGAGCCCGGCCGCGAGAACCAGACCCGCCCGCTGGCGACCCGCTCGATCACGATCAACGGCGTCGTCGTCGACCTTCAGGGCGCCCAGTGGGCGCTGCGATCGGGCGAGGGCGCGACCGCCACCTACGCGCTCGACGTGACCGGGGCCGCCGGGCCGGTCGCCCGGCTGGAGAAATCGTTCACCGTGCCCGAGCGGGCCACGCCGAGCCAAGGCTACGAGGTGAAGGTCGACTACCGGATCGTCAACCTGACGAACGCGCCGCTGAAGGTGAAAACCGAGTTCAACGGCCCGGCCGTCCCGCCGCGCGAGCTGGCGCAGGGCGACCGGCAGGTGCTGTCCGGGGTGAAGAACGGCGCGGCGATCGTGCCGCACCAGTTCCTCGTGCAGGCGTTCGACGAGGACGAGCCGACGCGCGAACTGCTCGTCGACGACGACAAGCGCCCGGCGTTCTGGGCCGGCGGGTCGAGCGCGTATTTCAACGCGGTCCTCCTGCCGATCTCGCTCGTCGACCCGCGGCAGCCGGCCGACTACCTCGAGAGCATCAAGGCCGGCCTGATCGACCCCAACGAGCGGATCGACGCGACGCTGAAGAAGATCGCGATCACGTTCCACACGAAGGAACTGACGATCGACGCCGGCAAGACGCTCACGCTGCCCATGGCCGCCTACTTCGGCCCGCGCCGCCGCGAGACGCTCGACACCGACTTCTACACCGCCATCCCCCGCGCGTATTACAACACGCTCGTCATCGCCAGCGGCCCGTGCTGGTTCTGCACGTTCGACTGGCTCGTGAACGGCCTCGTGAAGCTGCTCGGCTTCTTCCACATGATCTTCCGCGACTGGGGCCTGGCGATCATCGCGCTGGTGGTGCTCGTGCGGACGCTGCTGCACCCGATCACGAAGAAGTCCCAGGTCAACATGATGAAAATGGGGAAGATGGGCCCCGAGATCGAGAAGCTGAAGAAGAAGCACGGCGACAACAAGGACGAGTTGAACAAGGCGATGATGCAGTTCTACAAGACGCAGGGGGCCACGCCGATCCTGGGCTGCCTGCCGATGTTCCTGCAAATGCCGATCTGGATCGCGCTCTGGAGCGCGCTGCAGAGCACCTTCGAACTCCGGCACGCGCCGTTCCTCTACGGCATGACGTGGATCGACGATCTGTCGAAGCCCGACGCGCTGCTGTCGTGGGAGCCGGTGCCGCTGTTCTTCGGCATCACGATCAGCGGGCTGAACGTCCTGCCGCTGCTGCTGGGCGTCGTGTTCTTCGTCAACCAGAAGTACACGCCCAAGCCCCCGGCCACGACGCCGGAGCAGGAGCAGCAGCAGAAGATGATGCAGTGGATGACGCTGCTGTTCCCGATGTTCCTCTACACCGGCCCGAGCGGGTTGAACCTGTACATCCTGACGAGCACGACGATCGGCATCATCGAGAGCAAGGTCGTGCGCGACCACATCAAGCAGCGCGAGGAACTGGAGAAGCTCAACGGCCCGGTCATCATCGACGCCCCCCCGACCCGCGGCAGCCGCCGCAAGGGCGGCGACGACCTCGGCCCGACCGCCGCCCGCAACAAGCCCCCGGAAAAGCCCTCGCCCGCCGGCTGGCTCGCGAAGAAGCTCGCGGAGTTGCAGGAGAAGGCCGAGAGCGTGAAGCGCGAGGCCGACCGCAAGGGCCGGTGACAGCCTATCCGAATAACCAGACGGCCCCGTTTGGCCGCAGGGCCCGAAGGGCCCGCTGCCGGTTGTTCGGATCGGCTCCAAGCCGACGTCTGTCGAGCCGACGTTTTGTGAAATGCGACTGACGGGAGCGGACGACCGTCCTCGCCCGCGCTCGCCGTCATCGATGCAACTCGCAGACACGATCGTCGCGATCAGCAGCGCCGCCGGCGCCGCCGCCCGGATGATCGTCCGCCTGAGCGGACGCGATTCGCTGCCGCTGGCACGCGGCCTCTGCACCGACGTCGGCGAGGCCGCCGGCGCCGCCCGCCGCTCCCTTTCCTTTGACGACCTCACCGTCCCCGCGTGGGTCTACGTCTTCCGCGGCCCGCGCAGCTACACCGGCGACGACCTCGTCGAGTTCCACCTCCCCGGCAACCCGTTGCTCGCGCGCATGCTGCTCGACGCGCTGACCCGCGCCGGCGCGCGGCCCGCCGATCCCGGCGAGTTCACCGCCCGCGCGTACTTCAACGGCCGGCTCGACCTCGCCGAGGCCGAGGGCGTGGCCGCCACGATCGCGGCGGGCAACGAGCAGGAACTGGCGGCCGCACGGCAACTGCTGTCGGGCGAGCTCTCGCGCCGCCTCCGCCCAACGATGGACCTCGTCGCCGAGACGCTTGCGCTGGTGGAGGTCGGGATCGACTTCGCCGAAGAGGACGTCTCGTTCCTGCCGGCGGCCGAACTCGCGCGCCGCGCCGCCGAGTGCGACGCCGCCCTCGCCCGGCTCCTCGACGAGAGCGGCCGGTTCGAGCCGCTGTCGCACGAGCCGACGATCGTGCTCGTCGGCCGGCCCAACGCGGGCAAGAGCACGCTGCTCAACGCGCTGGCCGGCCGGGAGCGTGCGGTCGTCTCGCCGATCGCGGGCACGACGCGCGACGCGCTGTCGGCGGAGGTCGCGCTGCCGCGCGGCATCGTCCGGTTGATCGACGTCGCCGGCATCGACGCCGACGCCGGCGGCAGCGCGTCGGGGCCGGCCGCCGACATCGAGCGGCAGATGCGCGACCGCGCCCTGCGGACGGCCGAGGGCGCCGACGTGCTCGTTCTCGTTCGCGACGCCACCGATCCCGCGCCGGCGATCGCAACGCCGCGACCGCCGGATGTGACGGTGCGAACGAAGGCGGATCTCCTTTCGAGCGCGGTTACCGACGTAACGGGGAACGCCGACGTGGCCGTGAGCGCGGTCACCGCCCTGAACCTCGATCGGCTGCGGGCCTTTCTCGACCTCAAAGCCTTCGGCGATGGCGGCGGCGGCGGCGGCGGTGGTGCCGCACTCGCCCTCAACGCCCGCCACGTGACGTGCGTGCAGGAGGCGCGATCCGCCCTGAACCGCGCGGCCGCATCCGTCGCCGGCGGGTCGCACGAACTCGTCGCGCTCGAACTCCGCGAGGCGCTCGACGCGCTGGGCCGCGTCCTCGGCGCCGTCACGCCCGACGACCTGCTCGGGCGGATCTTCTCCTCGTTCTGCATCGGCAAGTGACGGCCTGCCTCCGCGGCGAGCGCGTCCTCGCGCGAAGACGTGAAGACGAGCAGCGCGCCTCCCGGTCCGTCTCTCGCCCCGACCATTACTCCCGCCGACCTCACACGCCTTTCTCCTCCCCCGGCGTCGTCACCGATGCGTCGATGCCCGCCAACGAGCCGCCCCGGTCCTCGAGCCGGCGCGGCGAAGGACGTGCTTTACCTCTACGTCCGCAGGCCGTTCTGCGAAATGCGGTGCGGCTTCTGCAACCTGTCCTCGATGGAGCGGCGGCGGTTGGTCGGCGTGCAGTCGAGGTCGGACAGCATGGCGCGCGGCGGGTGTATGCGCGATTGATGCCCGACACGCCCCGTCGCTCAACAGCGGCGCCGATGCCCGGGGATGAACAGACGCGTAGAGCGGCGGGCCCGTCCGCCGGTGGGGCGCATCGCGGCGGCCCCACGCGGCGTCGCTCCGCGGTTCCGGCGTTGCTGACGCGCTCGACGGCGGAGACAGCGTAAGCCGGGAGGCGACTAAATGGTCTGCCCGGCCGCCGCGGCGGGGCGGCCGGCGTCGGCGCACGGCGTGTCTATGATTTCGCGGAGCAGCCGGTGGTCGAGCTCGGTTTTCAGGACGAACCGGTCGGCACCGAGGCTCATCGCGTCATGCCGGCGGGTGGGCGACGCGCTGAACATGACGACCCGGAGGGCCGACAGGCCGGGGCAGCGCCTCACCCGGCGCAGGACTTCCAGGCCGTCCATGTCGGGCATCATCACGTCGAGCAGCATCAGGTCGGGCACGAACTGCTCCAGCAGGTCCAGAGCGGCCGCCCCGCTCGTGACGCACTGGGCGTGGTGCCCGCACTGCCGGAGCATCAACACGACGGCCCGCGCGAGGTCGGGGTGATCGTCGACAACCAGAACGTTCGCCATCGGGACACCATCCTTGGCACACGCGCGCCAGACCAAGTTCCACCGCCGCCGGGACTCGATCCCGCGCCATGTCCAGAAGCCTAATGACGCCGGCCGAATCGGTCTAGGTAAGGATAATTTCGCCGTCCGTTAGGAAATCCCTTACGGCGTTCCGAAGTGGCACGTGCCCGTCGCGGACGGCGACGCCTATCGGCCGCGACCGGTGGGCGAGCCGAAGCGGACCGGGCTTTGTATCATCGCCGCCATGTTCGGCGCACACCTGTCCATCACCGGCGGCCTGCACAACGCGTTGACGACCGCCGAGAAGTACGGGATGGACACGGTACAGGTCTTCACGAAGAACCAGCAGCAGTGGAAGTGCCCGCCGCTCGGCACCGAGGCCGTGGAGCAGTGGGCGGCGCACTGCGGGCGGCTGAAGTTCAAGCAGACGGTCAGCCACGACAGTTACCTCATCAACCTCGCGTCGCCGGACGACGCGCTGTGGCACAAGAGCATCGACCTGTTCGTCGAGGAACTTCTGCGGTGCGCCGCGCTGTGCATCCCGTACCTCGTGACGCACCCGGGCGCGCACATGGGCCAGGGGGAAGACGCCGGCCTGCGCCGGGTGGCGGCGGCGCTCGACGTCGCGCACGCGCGCGTGCCGGACGCCGGCGGCCGCGTCGTCACGTGCCTCGAGGTCACGGCCGGGCAGGGGACGTCGCTCGGGCACCGCCTCGAGCACCTCGCCGAGATCACGTCGCTCGTCGACGCGCCCCAGCGGCTGGGCGTCTGCCTCGACACCGCCCACCTGTTCGCCGCCGGCTACGACTTCCGCGGCCGCAAGTACGCGCGCTTCCGCAAGGAACTCGAGGCGACGATCGGCGTGAAGCGGGTGAAGGTGCTGCACCTCAACGACTCGAAGAAGGACCTCGGCAGCCGGGTCGACCGCCACGACCACATCGGCCGCGGCAAGATCGGCCTCGACGGGTTCCGGCCGTTCGTGCGCGACAAGGCGTTCGCGAAGGTGCCGAAGATCCTCGAGACGCCGAAGGAGGGGACGCACGAGGACGGCCGCGAGTGGGACGCGGTGAACCTCGAGGCGCTGCGGGCGCTGTTGTAGCGCCGTCGCGACGTGCGCTTTTCAGGCGAGGGGACGTCGGACGATGAAGACCCGGACGAGCCCGAGGAAAGGGGAATCCGTTCAGCCGCGCGCAAGCGCGGCCGGGGCGAGCGGCGTTCGGCGCAGGGCGGGTTGCGGCGCCCGGCTGTTCATCCTGCCGCACATGCTGGTCGGGCTCGGATTCCTCGTCATCATGATGCCCGGGTCGATCCTGTGGGCGGTCTTCGGCGTCGACGAGCAGCGGGCGGTGACGCGCGTGTGGGAGGGGCGAACGTCGAAGGGGAAGCCGACCTACTCGCTGGCGTACCGCGGGCCGGCCGGGTCGGACGAGCCGGGCGAGCGGTCGATCAGCTACGAGGAGTTCCGGCAACTGCGTTCGGCGCAGGGCGAGGCGGCCGTGGAATCGGCGGCACAGGTGACGGTCCGGCGGTGGAACGTGTGGGGGCAATGGGGCGTCGAGAAGGTGCTGATGTCCGGGGAGTCGCGGTGGGGCGTCGTCGGCTTCATCTGGCTGTTCGGGTTATTATGGAACTCGATCGCCTCGGTGTTCATTTACCGGTTCTACTTCCGTCCGCGGCGCGCGACGGGCGGCGGGTGATGGCCTGCCGCTCATGATCTTTAAATTGGTCTGGTCGCTTCGGCGGATCATCTTGCGGTCGAAACACGGTCGCGGTTGTCGGGCAGCCACCAGTCGGTCCCGAGGCAAGGTCCCGACGCTGCGCGCCGACCACGATCGGGCCGTACGCCAGCAGACGGCTTGCGCTTCGTCGTCGGCCGCTCGTCGCCCGCGCGTCACTGCTCCCCGTGCTCGGCGAGGGACTTCTCCACGAACTGGTGGAACGCCTTCGCCTGCCGTTCGACGAGCGGGAACAGCGCCTGCGTGCCGTCACGGCCGCGGCCGTTCTTCTGGCCGTCGGAGAAGAGGGCGTGGGCCTGGTGGGTGCCGGTGAGGTAGAGGCCCGCGTCGGCGGCGGCCTCGAGCACGAGGTTCAGGTCCTTCACCTGCAGGTCGATCATGAACCCCGGCGCGAAGTCGCCGCGCGCCATCCGCGGGGCGAGGTTGCTGAGCTGCCACGACCCGGCCGCCCCGGCGGACACGGCGGCGAGCGTCTTCTCCAGGTCGAGGCCGGCGTTCTTCGCGAACGCCAGCCCTCGCAGACGGCGAGGTTCGTGACGGCGACGAAGATCTGGTTCGCGAGCTTCGTGAGCTGCCCGGTGCCGACGTCGCCGCAGTGGGTGATCGTCTTACCCATGCGCTCGAGCATCGGCCGCACCCGCTCGAACGCCGCCGGGTCGCCGCCCACCATGATCGCCAGCGTCGCGTTGCGCGCCGACGTCGCCGCCGCTGACCGCGCGTCGAGCAGCGTGGCCCCCGCTCGGCGAGCAGTTCGGCCATCGCGCGCGTGGCGGCGGGGGAGATCGTGGAGTGGTCGACGACGATCATGCCCGGCCGCGCGACCGTCAGCACGCCCGCGTCGCCGATCACGACCGCCTCCACGTCCGGGGTATCGGTCACGCAGGTGAAGACGACGTCCGCGTCGCGCGCCGACGCCGGGTCGTCCGCCCACGTCGCCCCGCGGTCGAGCAGCGGCTGCGCGCTGGCCTTCGTGCGTGTGGACGACGAGCGGGTAGCCGGCGGCCAACAGGTGGCCGGCCATGGGGCCGCCCATGATGCCAGTGCCGATGAATGCGAGGCGGGGTGTCATGGCCGGCATGCTACCGGCAAACGGCGCGGCGGGCGCAGTCGTGACGAAGCGGTGGAATGAGGAACGCGGCGCGCTGCGAGTGGTCGTTCAACGCCGCGGCTTCGAACGCCGTGGGAGCTTGTTCCCACGGTCTCCTTCGATGAAGTGTCGCCCGCGCGGGCCTTACTTCGACGCGAGCATCATCATCAGGATGAAATTCACCAGGACTGATAGCCCGGCGAGGCCGGCGACGGCGACCATCATCGGCGTCCAGGCGTAGTGGGGGTGGGGGCGATGTCGACGGTCTTGCCCGTCTCCTCGAGCTTGCGGAGTTCGTCGAGGTTCACGACGCTTGGCGTGCGTCGGCGAGTGGCCGGCGCGGACGGCGGGAGGTCTTCGAGCATGTCTTCGGTCGAGCCGTAGCGGTCGTCGCGGCTCTTGGCCATCGCCACCTCGATGACCTCGCCGATCCCGACGCTCAGGCTCGTGTTGATGTGGTCCGGCGGCGTCAGCGGGGTCTTGAGGTGCTTGTGCATCACGGCGCTGGGCGTCTCGGCCTCGAACGGCGGGCGGCCGGTGACGAGGTGGTACATCGTCGCGCCGAGCGAGTAGATGTCGGCGCGCGGAAGTCGATGTCGACGTCGCCACGGATCTGCTCGGGGCTGATGTAGTACGGCGTGCCGTACGCCTTGCCCGCCTCGGATTCCGCGGCCTCCTTGTCGTCCTGGGCGCGGGCGAGGCCGAGGTCGGTCAGCTTCGCGACCGACTGCGGCGTGAGGATGATGTTCTTCGGCTTCACGTCGCGGTGGATCAACCCGCGGCGGTGCGCGTGCGCGCGCCTCGGCCATCTGGATCGTGATGTCCAGCCGCCTCGGCCTCGCTGAAGACGTGCCCCTCGCCGGCCGGCGGGGGGACCATCAGGTCGTAGAGGGTCTTGCCCTCGATGAACTCCATGACGAAGTAGTGGTAGCCGTCGACGGTCGAGCCGACGTCGATCGCCTGCACGATGTTGTTGTGCGACAACATCGCCGCCGCCTGCCCCTCCTTGTAGAAGCGGCTCGACGAACTCGGGGTTGTCGCTCATCTTCTTCGGCAGGACCTTCACGGCCACGAGGCGGTTGAGCGAGTTCTGGCGCGCCTTGTAGACGGTCGCCATCGCGCCCTTGCCGCACTTGTTGATCAGCGTGTAGCCCGGGATCTGCGAGCTCTGCCGCTCCCCGACCGTCTGGCGCGCGCTTCGCCTGGTTGGCGGTGATGAACGCGTTCTCGATGAGCAGGTCGGCGAGGCTGCGTTGGTTGGGGTCGCTCGACTGCTTCTGCTGCTCGCGGCAGAAGGTGATCTCGCTCGGGGTGGCGAGGCCGAGGTCGACGACCATCTTGCCAACTTCGGTGTCGAGGTTCGAGGATAGGCCGGACTGGGTTCGTTCGGTCTGCGCCATGGACGTCATCGGTATCGGCCGGGCCCCGGCGGGGTGGCTCAACTAAAGTTGATGGCAAGGTTTGCACGCCGCGGCGAGGATACAGGAGAACCGTACGTCGCGTTCGCCGGGCTGTCAAGCCGGCAAATCGGCGGCGTCAGCGGCGGAACCCGCCCGGCGTGGAAGTTGGGGTCGCTCTGACGCGTTGTGCGCGAATTGCGGCCGTCGTCCGGCGTGCGGACGAACATCTTGCGAGCGGGGCTTTCATCAGGTAGATAATAGGGGCTACACGGTGGTCGTAGCTCAGTTGGTAGAGCGCCAGGTTGTGGTCCTGGACGTCGCGGGTTCGAGTCCCGTCGATCACCCTTCCAACCGCCGAGGGACGGGGGTCCCTTTTTGTTCATTCGAAGAAGTTGACCGTCCTAAGGCGCGAACGATCCGTTCGCCGCCGCGGGCTCGTCATGCGACGCGCACGCGCCGCACGACGGCACGCGTTACGGGCGGCCCGGGCACGTCGTCTACAGGGGATAGTCATGCGCAGGCGCGGGGCGTTCACGCTCGTCGAGTTGCTCGTCGTCATCGGCATCATCGCCGTGCTGGTGGGGATCCTCATGCCCGCGCTGGCGGCGGCCCGGCGCTCCGCGCGAACCACGGCCTGCGCCAGCAACCTCCGGCAGGTCGGCGTCGCCTTCCACGCCTACGCCGTCGACAACCGCGACTGGCTCCCCTGGGCGGTGCTGAACTACACCCGCCGGTCCGACGGCGGCCAGTCGATCATCACCTGGGACGACCTGCTGAACCCGCACCTCGGCGGGACCTTCACCGACTCGGAGGCCAGCGCCTTCTACGCGCCCCGGCCGGTGACGGTGCTGGAGTGCCCGGAGGACGACGCCGTCCGCGAGCCCCACACGTTCGGGCCGGCCGTCGCGCCGGCGATCCACCGGCGGTCGTACGCGATGGTGCGCGCGTTCGGGCGCGACGCCGACCGGAACGTGTCGTTCCTGGGCGTCGGCGGGCAGATGGCGTGCGGCGAGCCGGTGCCGTGGTCGCGGATCCGCTCGTCGCTGTGCATCAAGAAGTCGTGGATCCGCACGCCGGCCGAGCAACTGATGCTCGTTGAGGCGCCGTCGCGGACGAACAACCTCGGCAGCTTCCACGGCTACGTCGATAACGGCTACGCGCAGGTCGCCGGATGGGCGACCCCCGCCGACCGCGCCCGCGGCCGCAGCGCGCACGGCTCGCGCTGGAACTACCTTTTCGCCGACGGCCACGTCGCCGCGCTGGAACTGGCGGACACGGTGAACGTCCCGACCGGCGCGTCGTTCCAGGACGTGCTCAGCGCCAGCAACGGCATGTGGACCCGCACCGTCGCCGACTGAACGATGGTTCGTCGGAGGATGGCGGTGGCAGTGCGGCACGCGCGGCGCGCGACGTCGTCCCTCCCGCAAATCCGCACGACCGGCTTTCTGCCCACCTGATTTCCGCGGGGCGCGACGCGAGCGGCGCAGGTCACTCCAGATCCAAACCGGCTGCACCTATCCGCTCGGCTCTCGTTCGACGCTGCCCACAAGCGCTGCGCAACCGCAAGCGGCTGCCGGGCCATTCGTAAAATGAGGAGATCGCGCTAGAATGTGGCGGTCCGGGGGCCGGGGCTGCGAACGGGTTTCCATTCATGTTGACGAAGCGCATTATCCCTTGTCTGGACGTGGACCGCGGGCGGGTCGTCAAGGGCGTGAAGTTCTTCGACCACGTGGACGCGGGCGATCCGGTCGAGCAGGCCAAGCGATACCAGGACCAGGGCGCCGACGAGCTCGTCTTCTACGACATCACCGCCAGCCACGAGGGGCGGCAGATCATGGCCGACCTCGTCGCCAAGGTGGTCGAGGAGATCTTCATGCCGCTGACCGTCGGCGGCGGCATCCGCACGCTCGACGACGCGACGCGGCTCATCCAGGCGGGCGCCGAGAAGGTCAGCATCAACTCCACCGCGGTGAAGAACCCCGACCTGCTCCACCAGATCGCCCGCAAGTTCGGCCGCTGCGCCACCGTGCTCGGCCTCGACGCCAACCGCGTGATTGGCGACGACGGCCGCGAGCGGTGGGAGGTCTTCATCAACGGCGGGCGCACGCCGACTGGCGTGGACGTGCTGGAGTGGAGCCGCCGCGCCGAGGCGCTCGGGGCGGGCGAGATCGTGCTGAACGTGATGAACGCCGACGGCACGACCGCCGGCTACGACCTCGAGATGACCGCCGCCGTCAGCGACGCGGTGAAGATCCCGGTGGTCGCCAGCGGCGGCGCGGGGTCGCCGCAGCACATGCTCGACGTGCTCACGACCGGCCACGCCGACGCCGCCCTCGCCGCCAGCATCTTCCACTTCGGCCACTACAGCGTCGGCCAGGTGAAGGACTTCCTCGCCGGCAACGGCGTGCCGGTGCGCATCGTCTGACCGGGTCCGCGCCGGTCAACGCAGCGCCCGGTCTATCCCACAGCCTGCGTCTAACATGGAGTCTGTTCAGTCACCGCGCGCGCGAACGCCGTGGCGGGCGCTCGCGGTTTCGCCGCGTGGGGGATCCCGAACCGCGCGGGCATAAAATCGAGTCCGAGTGCGAC
>JAUJNJ010000014.1:0-34937 GCA_030448225.1 Phycisphaerae bacterium | reverse complement strand
AGACGGAGGCGGTCACACTTCAGATGCACGTCCGCGACGTCCGCCGGGCGGCGCTCACGGCGGAGGGGTTCGTGCCGGTCGTCCAGGAGACGGACCGCGGCGACATCGAAAGCCGGCTCTACGAGACGCGCGGAGCGACGGCCGGGGTCGTCTTCGTGGGCGGCGCGGGCGGCGGGTTCGACACGCCCGTCCGCGGGTGGCTCTACCCGCGCCTCGCCGCGGAACTTCAGGGCGACGGCCTCTCGTGCCTGCGCGTTCGCTACCGCCACCCGAACCACCTCAAGGAATGCGTGCTCGACGTGCTGGCCGGGATCAGCCTGCTCCGGGCGGCGGGCGTGGAGCGGGTCGGGCTCGTCGGGCACTCGTTCGGCGGCGCGGTGGTCATCCGGGCGGCGGCGCTCTCGCCGGACGTGAAGACCTGCGTGCCGATGTCGACGCAAACGTACGGCGCGGGACCCGTTGCCGACCTCGGGCCGCGCTGCTCGCTCCTGCTGGCACACGGCGAGGCAGACGAGGTCCTGCCGCCCGACTGCTCGCGCCACGTCTACGCCGCCGCCCGACAGCCCAAGAAACTGCTCCTCAAGCCGGGTACCCGCCACGGCCTGGACGAGTGGGCGGACGAACTGCCGGCCATCCTTCGCGATTGGCTGCGGACGCAGCTACAGGCTCCCACCTCACCCGCTTCGTGACGTGACACGGACGCGGGCCCGAGGACCGACCCGCCCGCCGCCAGCCAGTGCGCACACGCATAACCGCGCATCGATTCCACGTCGCCCGCTCCGGAAACGGGCGGGCCGTCAGCTTGTGGCCCGCCACTCGCTTGTATCTACTGGGCCCGACGGTCTTGCCGAGGGCGGAAAGGCGAGGATCATTCAATGCGCAACCCGATCGAAACGCTGGAGTCGCGACTGTTCCTGTCGGCCACCGTTGCCGATGGCGTGCTAACCGTCGAAGGGACCGCGGCCGCGGACAATGTCCGCGTCTTCTCACGTCGCGGCACCATCAACGTTCAGGAGGCGCGGGGCACCGCGCCGACGCCATTCCCGGCAGCCGACGTGCGACAGATCGTCATCCGTGGCGGTGACGGGGACGACCGCATCCGCGTTGATCGACTTAGTCTCCCCACGCTCATCGAGGGCGGCGCGGGGAGCGACCGGATCGTCGGCGGCTTCGGGAACGACCGGTTGTTCGGCGGCGACGGCAACGACCGGTTGCAAGCCCGGGCGGGCGACGACGAGGTGCGCGGGCAGGGCGGCAACGACATCCTCGACGGCGGCAGCGGCCGCGACATCGCCGACTTCGACCTCGACCGCCTGCAGAACATCGAGAGCCTGCCGGACATCCCGCCCGAACTGCTGACGCCCGAACTGCTCGTGACCGGCCTCCCGCTCTCCGGCTTCCCCGGCGACGACTCGGGCGGTGGGCAGCCGGCCGGCTTCTCGTCGAACGTGCCGTTCGAGACCGGCGGCGGGGGCGGCGGGGGCGGCGCGGCAGCCATCGACACCACCGCCGACACGCGCCCGCCCGGGGCGGGCTCGACGGCGGCCGGCGACCTCGTCGCGTCGCCGCTCGACGCCGACCTCGCCGCGCTCGCCTCCCCCACGACCGCCACCGCCGGCAGCGTGCGCCAGGACGTGCTCGGCGGCTCGATCACGCGCCCGACGTCGCCCAACGCCTCGGTCCTCGGCACCAACTCCCCGATCGCCGCCGCCGGCACCGGCACGTCGTTCGCCGCGACCGGCCAGTCGGCAGCCTTGACAAACCTGACGAGCTTCGGGTGACGCGACCAATTCAAGCTGCCAATTACGCCGCCCGAAAAGGCGAGGCAGGCGTCGCCGGTACGGATTGAACGGAGCCTGGTATGAACCTCCGCTTTCACGCCGGTGACGGCGGCTCTCGATGAGGGTCAGCGACTGAAACGATGGTCAGGACGTATCCCGATAGAACACCCTCTGACGTTGTCGTCATCACGGTCTGAAAACACGCGAGGAGCCCGCGCCCCCGAAGACCACAGCGAGCCTGGTACCTGGCACTCGCAGGCCGTCAGCCTTTTCCCAGCTTCACAACGTTATTCTGCTAACAGAACGCCCGTTCCATCGTCCCGCGATGTCGCGCTATGCTCGGCTCCTCGTGGTGCCGGGCGGGGTGCGATTCTCCGCGGGTGCCGCGGCGTCTCGGAGGGCAGGATCATGTCGAAGCAGATAGAACGACTGGAAGAACGGCGTCTGATGGCCGCCACTCTCGCCGACGGCGTGTTGACGGTCGAGGGGACGGCGGCGGCGGACTCGATCCGCGTCGCGCGCGCGCGCGGCGAGATCGTCGTGCGGGCGCGTCGGACGCGGGCACCGTCGGGTTCCCGATCGACCAGGTCGACGAGATCATCGTCCGTGGCGGCGACGGCAACGACCGCGTTCGCGCCGACACCGCCCGATTCCCCCTCGAGATCGACGGCGCGCGGGCGACGATCGCATCTACGGCGGGACCGACGACGACCTGCTGATCGGCGGCGCCGGCGACGACCGCCTCTACGGCCGGGCCGGTGACGACCAGATCGTCGGCGACGACGGCAACGACGTCCTCTACGGCGAGGTCGGCGACGACGACCTCGACGGCGGCGGCGGGGACGACCGCCTCGTCGGCGGCTTCGGGTTCGACGGCGCCGACCTCGACGAGGATTTCATCTCCGGCGTCGAGACCTTCCCCGGCCTCACGCCCGACTTCGTCGTCCAGCGCGCGGCTTCGGCCGCAGCGCCGTCCGCGTGCCCGTCAGCGGCCCGCCGATCATCAACGCGACGCGCCGGGCTACGCGCGTTCCCGGAGGACTCGACCTCGCCCGGGTACGGGTCGTTCCCCGAATCGTCGTCGACCAACCTCGGCGTCGACACGACGGGCCTCGAGGTGGAGTCGATAGGCGCGGGCACCGGCACGATCAGCCCGTTCCTCTCGACGCTGCCCGCCGCCAACGAGGTCTTCTTCCGCCCCGGCGACGGCCTGTACGTCCGCAGCAGCAGCCGGCGAGATCCTGCTCGGCCGCGACACCGAGTTCGGGTTCACCCCGACCGAGCGGGGCCTCGCGGGATTTGCGGGGTAAGGCGACCCGAAGCGGCTCCCGCTCATCCACAGCGGCGTGGCCACCTGAGGTGGCCCACGCCAGTGGGACCCGTTCGCACGGGAGGTTCGCAACGCCGAGGTAGGACGCGCACGGTCGGTGGCGCGCGCCGATCGTCGAGTCGCGCGTTCGGCAAACGGCGCCGTTCCGGCGCGCGCACGTTCCGGACACGCGCCTTCTGCTTCACGTTCCGTTGTGACGGATTTGGCGCAGAAACTACTTCTCGTCCTTCTCGAAGCTCATCGTGCGCTCGAACAGTTCAGAGAATAGCCCCATCTTCTTGCGCGCGCCCCACAGTTCGAGTTCCGCATCTCCACGGCACTTCACCAGCACGTCGACGCTGTGGCGGCCGATCTTCGACCGCAGTCCGGTCACGACCTGCACGTGGCTGCGGTCGAGGCCGTCGGCGACGCGGAGCAGCGCGGTGCCGACCCGCACGACCTTCTTCGCGCGCTTGCCGAGGGCCGCGAACGACTCGTGGTCGTCGGTCGGCGGCGACTTGCGGTGGTAACGGGCGATGTTCGCGATGATCTGCACCTCCTCCGGGTCGAACCCCTGGAGGTGGCCGTGGACGATGAGGTAGTGGCTGTGCTTGTGGTGCCCCTCGCGGCTGATGTGCCAGCCGATGTCGTGGAGCATCGCGCCGAACTCGATCAACTCGCGGTCCGAGGCCGACAGGCCGTGCAGCGTCTTGGTCTCGTCGAACAGTTCGAGCGTGAGCCGGGCGACGTGCTCGCTGTGCGCCTGGTGCCAGTCGCACCGCCGGGCGAGGTCCAGCACGCTGCGGCGGCGCGGGTCCGGCACTTGCCGGCGGATCGCCAGCTCGGGCGTGTGGCGGCCGAGGTACTCGAGCAGGATGCCCTCGCGCAGGGCCGACTTGCAGACGCGGATCTCGTGGATGTCCAGCCGGCGGAACACCTCGTGGATCAGAACCGCGCCGGCGATGATCTGGTCCTTCCGCTGGTCGTCGAGCCCCGGCAGCCCCGCGCGCTCCTTCGAGCGACTGGCGACGAGGCGGTCGACGAGCCGGCCGAGCGGCTCGCGGCGGATCACGCCGCCGACGTCGCCGTTGCCGTTCTTCCCGCCGTTGGCCGCGTGGCCCCCGCCGTTGCCGTACAGCCCGTTGCACATCGCCGACAGGTTCTCCAGCGTGCCGCTCGTGCCGAGCGAGACGACCGGCTTCAGCGCGCGGATCGAGTCGCAGATCGGCGTCAACTCGCGGTCGTAGTGGTTGAGGAGCGCCTTGAGGTCGTGCGGGCCGATCGGGTCGGACGTGACGAACCGCGCCGTCATCCGCGCCGCGCCGAGCTTGCGGCTCTCCAGCAGCGCCGGCCGGCTGGCGTCGCCGACGATGAACTCGACGCTGCCGCCGCCCACGTCGACGATGAAGTGCGGCTCGTCGCCGAGGTCGACCGCGTGGCGGACGCCGACGTAGATCAGCCGGGCCTCGTCGCGGGCGCTGATCACGCGGACGCGCAGCCCCAGTTCCTGGCGGCAGCGCTCGAGGAAGTCGCCGCCGTTCTCGGCCTCGCGGACCGCGCTGGTGGCGGCGGCGAGGACCTTCTCGCACTTGCGGGCGCGGGCGGCCTGCTGGAAGCGGCGGAGCGTCGTGATCGCGCGGTCCATCGCCTCGCGCGTCAGCCGGCGCGACGGGAAGCTGATCCGGCCGAGGCCGACCATCTCCTTCATCCGCCAGAGCGTCGTCACGCTGCCGTCCGGGTCGGCCTGGGCCACGACCATGTGCAGGCTGTTCGACCCGACGTCGATCGCGGCGATGCGATAGTCGGACCGGTCGGCGCGAGCCTTTGGGGCGGTGCCGGGGGCTTTGGTCCTGCGGGGTAGCGGGGCGGTTCGTGCCATACGCGTGAGTAGTTGCTGGTTGGGGGGTTGCTAGTTGCTAGTCGGGCGACGCGTCCGCATGAGCGGGGATCCACAACCGTCGATTCATCGTGCGGCCACAGGAGGCGCCAGCACGGACGTCAGCCGAGACAGCCGTCCGAAATCCGGTGCCATTGGCCACTGACCACCAATCACCGGCCGCTGTGTTACCGCAGCCGAAGATAGGGCTTGGCGGGGCCGTTGTCCAAGACCTCGCGGCAGAGCTCGCGGAGCTGCGCCCGCTCGCCGGGCCACACGAAATCCACTTCGATCCGCGAGCGGTCGGTCCAGCGGATCGCGTCGTGCTCCTCGTTCAGCACGATCGCCGCGTCGCGCGACACGACGGCGCAGAAGCCGGGGACGTGCCATACGGAGTCGTCGGCCGCGAGGTAGAACGTGTCGATCGTGTCGAGTTGGTAGAACTCGTCTGGGACGAGGCCGGTCTCCTCGCGCAACTCGCGGAGGGCCGCCTCCCACGCCTTCTCGCCCGCCTCGATCCGGCCGCGCACGATCGACCAGAGGCCCGGCAGCGTCTCGTGCGGCGAGCGGCGGAGTTGGAGCAACTCCGCAGGCTTGCCCGCCTCGCTCGGGCGGACGACGAAGCAGTTGATGGTGTCATAGCGGGGGCCCACGCGTCAGCCTCTCCGCCGGGCGTAGGTCTGGCCATCCACGCGGCGGACCTGGCCCTTGAGGCTGAGGAACGTGAGCTCCTGCAAGATCACCTGGGCCGGCAGGGCGGTGCGGTCGATCAGCGCGTCGACGTCGGCGGGGTCGGTCCCGATGCGATCGAGGATGAGCCGCTGGCGCTCGGTGAGGCCGTCGATGCCCGCGGGCGGTGCGGCGGCGGCGGCGGCGACCGGCTCGGCGCTCGAGGCGGCGGCGGCGGGGGGCGGGACCTTCGGCTCGGCGAACAGCATCGGCTCGACGGCGTCCGCGGGAAGCGGGTCGAGCGCGTCGAGCACGTCGCCGACGCCCGTGACGAGCGTCGCGCCGTCGCGGATCAGCAGGTGCGGGCCCGCCGACAGCGGGTTGTCGACGCGCCCCGGCAGCGCCATCACCGGGCGGCCGTGGTCGTCGCCGGCCTGGCGTGCGGTGATGAGCGCCCCGCTCTTCTCGTCGGCCTCGATCACGAGCACGCCGCGCGACATGCCGCTGACGAGGCGGTTGCGGCGGGGGAAGTTCTCGCGGTTGGGCGCGGTGCCAAACGCGAACTCGCTCACGACCGCGCCGCGCCCGGCGGCGATCTGCTCGAACAGCGGCGCGTTCTCCGGCGGGTACGGCACGTCGATCCCGCTGCCGATGACCGCGATCGTCCGCCCCTGCGCGTGCGACAGCGCCCCGCGATGGGCCGCCGAATCGATCCCCCGCGCCCCGCCGCTGATGACGGTGACGCCCACGCCGCCGAGCGACGCGCCGAACCGCTCCGCCTGCTCGCGCCCGTAAAAACTGCACTTGCGGCTGCCCACGATCGCCACTGCGTTCAGGTCGCGCGGCTCGAACCCGCCTTTCACGTACAGCACGACCGGCGGGTCGGGGATGCTGCGGAGCAGGACGGGGTAGGTCTCGTCGTCGGGGCAAAGGACGGTCACCCCCTGCGCAGCCGCCCGCTCCAACTCCGGGTCGACGAGCGCGCCCGCCGCACGAAGCGCGGCTGCGATCTTGCCGGCCTTGGCGGTGCCGACGCCTTCGATCATTTGGAGCAAGTTGGTCGGCGCCGCGCAAGCGGCTTCCACGCCACCGGCCGCGCCGATCAGGCGACGGGAGAGGATTGGGCCGATGCCGTCGGTGAGGGAAAGCTGGAGCCAGTGGCGAAGCGGCATGAGTCGGTCACCCCCGCAGCGATTCGACGGCCTTGGTCACGAGCTCGGCCGGGGCGTCGTCGCGGATGACGACGCGGCCAATGCGGTCGGGCAGCACGAACCGCAGGCGGCCGGCCCGCACCTTCTTGTCGAAGTACATCCCGTCGACGACGTCCTTCGTGGGGAGCGCGAGGCCCGACACGGGCAACTCCGCCTTGCGGATCACGTCGACGATGCGGCGGCGGGAGGCGTCGTCGAGCATCCCCAGGTCCTGCGCTAGTCGGGCGGCGGCGACCACGCCGAGGGCGACGCACTCGCCGTGCGAGTAGGCGTAGCCGCTGACGGTCTCGATCGCGTGGCCGAACGTGTGGCCGAAGTTGAGGTGCGCCCGCTCGCCGCGCTCGAACGGGTCGGCCTCGACGACCCGCGCCTTGATCGCGACGTTGTGGGCGACGAGGTCGGTCAGGTAGTCGATGTCGAGCGCGAGCGCGCGGCCGATCTCTCGCTCGAGACGGGCGAAGCCGTTCGCGTCCCGGATCACGTCGTGCTTGATGCATTCGGCGAGGCCGCTGCGAAGTTCGCGGGGCGGCAGCGTCTTCAGCGTCTCGGGATCGATCAGCACGACCGTCGGCTGGTGGAACGCGCCGATGAGGTTTTTGCCGACCGCGTGGTTCACGCCGGTCTTGCCGCCGACGCTGGCGTCGACCATGGCGAGGAGCGTCGTCGGGACCTGCACGAACGGCACGCCGCGCAGGATCGTGGCGGCGACGAAGCCGGTCATATCGCCGACGACGCCCCCGCCCAGCGCGACGATCGGAGTGGAGCGCTCGAAGCGGGCGCCGAGGAACGCGTCGTAGACCGGCAGCAAGTCGGCGAGCGTCTTGTGGTCCTCGCCGGAGCCGAGCGTCGCGGTGACGACGTCGAAGCCGGCGGCGCCGAGACTGCGGGTGACGGTGGCGGCGTAGCGGGGGCCGACGTGCGCGTCGGTGACGACGCCCACGCGGCGGGACCGCGTCAGCCCCGCCAGCACTTCGCCGGCGCGGCCGAGGAGGCCGGGCTCGACGCGGACGTCGTAGGGGGCGGGCGGGAGTTCGACGCGCACCGCGTGCGACCGGCTCGTCATAGGCGGGCATTGTAGCCGGCGGCGGGGCGGGCGGTAGAGCCGGCGGCTCCGGACGCGCGCTGGACGAGGGCCGATGACGGCTCGTACGGCTCGTATGCCCTGTCGTTGGGAACGCACGCGTCGCGGTAGCGGCGCAGCCGCAAGCCTCTCAGAGCCCCGGGGTACTCGCCGCTGCGCGTCGACCACGACGCAGGCGTCGCAACTACGAGGTGGCCCGTCCGGCCAAACGTCGGGGACCACTACACGAGGCACACCACCCACACGAACGCCACCACGATCAGCTGCGCGGCCAACGCCGTGAGGAACGGCCGGTCGAACCGTAGATACGTCCGGTAGGCGACGCCAAGGCGGTACGTCGTAAGGGCACCGATGATCGTGGCCGCGAAGATCGGCAGGGCCTCGCTCGGCGCGAGGTTGGTCCAGTCGCGGACGACGCCCCGGCCGACGAACGCCACGAGCGCGAGCGGGACAAGCACCGCCCAGTCGCAGGCGTAGACGCAACAGCGCAACACGTGCGCCGGGCGGACCCGCGCACGCCGCATCGACCATCGGAACAACATCAACGCGGACAGGGTCAGCCACGGCCAAGCGAGCGTGGCGCACAAGGCGTTCACCTGACCCTCGCCCTCGTCGCGCACGCGGTCCCGAGTCTCTCGGTTGAACTTGCGCGACCAGATCGGTGGGTACACCTGGTCGACCAGCGCTTGCGCCGAGGTCCAACCGTTACTCCTCCAACTGTTGTTTACCGTGACCCGCTGGAGCAATTGCAGCCGCTCGGCGGGCCGGTTCCACATCTTGGACGCGACCCGCTGCGCGCCCAGGGTGAAGAGGGCGGCCGTCGGCAGCGCGGCGAGGATCAGGCAGTAGAGGACGAGTCGCCGCGGGACGGGCCGCAGTTCCAGCGGCACCGACGACCAGAACCGCGACGGCTGAAATCCTGTCACGAAGGTCTCGGTGAGCGCACGGAACGGACGGCGGCGGCGAACGTCGAACAGGTAGGGGTGTTCTTCCGCCGCACCTGTGAGCACCGCGCACCAGTCGAAGCCGTAGCCGCACTCGGGGCAGCGCGGCGTCGTGAGGCCGCGGAGGCTGTACCCGCACTTCGGGCAGCCGACGTCGGCGGTGTCGGGGATCGTCGCATTCAGGCGGTTCCCGCTCCGCGGCGGTGGTGGACGGGCCCGGCGGTGCCGCGACGTTGATCGGCGGAAGCGTGACGGCGGCTGGTGAACCTTCTGTCATGACGCACCTCCCCTGAATCGTCGCCCACATCCGACGGGGCCGCGGAGCTGGCGGCGTCGCGTCTGCGCCGTTGCCGGATTCGAATTGTACCGGCGGAGTCGTTGAACCTCGGCATTTTGACGGGGGGAGCCGGGCGGAGGGTGGTGGTGGGGCGGCCGTCAGGCGTTTGCGGCCCCGCGGAAACGGAGCCGCCGGGGACGTTCTCGCGCCGTGGCCGCGCGTCACCTCAGGGGTTCGGCCTTGGCGTAGAGCGCCGCGGGGGCTTCCGGGAAATACTTGAACAGCGCGGGGCAGAGCCACCCTTCGGCCTGCGGCCCGCTCGTGCTGCAGTACCACGTGCCGCCCATCTCGGCGCGGACGCGCTCGAACTTCGCTTGGTACCCCGGGAACGGGTCGGACGAGAAGAGGAGCCGGAAGCCTTGGCGGGCGTCCGGGATGTTCGTGACGAGTTGGTTGATCATCTCCGGGATGCCGGACACAAACGGCTCCCGCGTGAGCCCGACCGCCGGGTCATCGAAGACCCACGTGCCGCTGCTCCAGTAGGGCTGGATCACGAGAATCGAGTTGGCCAACGTTCACCTCCGGTTCGTACGCCGAACGGAAGTTACCAGCGGCATGCGCGAGGCGGGGATCGGGAAAATAGCGATGGTGAGAGCCGATAAGCGCCGTGTTCGGGAGCACCGTTGAGCCGGCTCGCGTGCGGGCGGCGACGGAGTGCGCTGGCGGTGCCGACGCCCGTCACGCACCGGCAGGTCCGCTACTCCGCACGCCTCGGACGTCACTCCGCGATCGCAACCGGAATCCGCTGCTGCGAGCCGTCCGCGCCCTTCACGAGCGCGTCGAGTGAGCCGTCGTCGCCCCATGTGAGCTGCCGGCCGCTGTCCCGCGGGATCTCCGCCAAGCGTTGATCGTTGATGAACACCGCCGCTCTTGCGGCCGGCGTGGGATCGAAGTGGTGCGGCTCACGGACGTAGGCGACGTCGCGGCCGTCGTCGCTCCAGCGGAAACCGTGCCCCTCGTAGACGCGCCGCTCGCCCGACCGGGAGTCGATGAGCACGCCGAGGCCGCCCGACGGGCTGACGTGGAGCTCGACGAAAATTCGCCCGCCCGGCAGCGGTCGCAGCGCCGCCACGGCCGTGGCGGCGCCGACCGCGTCGTCGCCGAACGCGTGCGCCGAAACGACGGTCCCGTCGCCGTCGCAGATGAGGACCCGCAGGCCGTCCGCGTTGAGGGCGGCGTGGATGGTGCGCGTGCCGTCGTGCGTCGACTGGAACTGGTGCGGGCCGGCCAGGGATCGCTCGCCGTTCGCGTCCGCCAATCGCAGTTCGCCGCCGGCCGACACGCGGCACGTCGTGGGCGACGACGACGCCGCCGCCACCACGTCCGGCGTCGCGGCAACGGGGGCGATCTCGGACGTCAGCTCCACCGCGACGAGCGCGGCGAGCGGCAGGATCATCGTGACGATCGCGGTCTTCATGCGTTTTGCCTTCCTCGCGTGCCGTTGCCCCGCCCGTTCACTTCCGCCGTCGGTGGGAGAGGGTTCTTGAATCGGACGGGTTGCCATCGTCCCGGAAGATCCGCCGCGCGACCTGCCGCGATGGTCACACCGTCATCCCCGCCTCGGTGTCGTTTATCTGGGCGGCCTTCATGGCCTCCCACTCGTCGAGCGTGATCTGCGCCTCGCGGGCCTGGCTGCCCTTGTAGTCGCCGACGATGCCCGCCTGCGCCATCGCCTCGATGAGGCGGCTCGCCCGGCTGTAGCCGATCGTCAGCCGCCGCTGCAGGAGCGACACGCTGCCGCGCTTCGTCTCGAGCACTACCTTCACCGCGTCGTCGAACAGGTCGTCCTTCGCGGCCTCCTCGTCGATGCCGCCGGTCGACTTGATCTGCACGAGTTCCGGCTCGTACTGCGCCTGCGCCATCGACTTCACGAGCTTCACGCTCTCGCGGATCTCCTTGTCGTCGATGAACGTCCCCTGCGATCGCACCGGCTTGCTCGCGCCCGGCGGCAGGAACAGCATGTCGCCGTGGCCGAGCAGCAGGTCGGCGCCGTTCTGGTCGAGCACGATCCGGCTGTCCATCTTGCTCTGCACGCGGAACGCGATCCGCGTCGGCATGTTGACTTGATCAGGCCCGTCACCACGTTCGCGCTCGGCCGCTGCGTCGCGAGGATGGGTGGATGCCCCGCCCGCGCCCTGGGCGATGCGGACGATGTACGACTCCACTTCCTTGCCGCTGGTCATCATCAGGTCGGCCAGCTCGTCGATGATGATCACGATGTACGGGATCTTCTTGGAGATCTTCGCCTCTTCCTCGGGCGTCGAGGGCTGGAAGCGGCTCGATGCGCAGCTCCTCCTGCGTGAGCTTGTTGTAGTCCTTGAGGTGCCGCACGCCGGCCTCGGCGAAGAACTCGTAGCGGCTCGTCCATCTTCTCGCACGCCCACTCCAGCACGCTGGTGGCCTTGGCGGCGTCGTTGATGATCGGGGCCATGAGGTGGGGGATGTCCTTGTACATCGCCATCTCGACCACCTTGGGGTCGAACAGCACGAGCTTCACGAGGTCGGGCCTCTGGCGGTAGAGGATCGACATGATGATCGTGTTGATGCAGACCGACTTGCCCGAGCCGGTCGTGCCCGCGATTAGCGCGTGCGGCATGGCCGCCAAGTCGGTAATGAGCGGCTCGCCGCTGGCGCCTTGCCGAGGAAGAGCGGGATGCTCATCTTCGCCAGCTGCTCGGTCGGCGCGGCTGCATCAGCTCCTTGAAGCACCTTCTCCTTCTGCTCGTTCGGCACCTCGATGCCGACGGTGTTCTTCCCGGGGATCGGCGCGACGATGCGGACCGTCTCGGCCTTCAGCGAGCGCTGGATGTCGTTCGACAGCGCGCTGATCGCCGAGACCTTGATCCCCGGCGCGAGCGAGATCTCGTACATCGTGATGACCGGGCCGGTGTCGATCTCGACGACGCGGGCGTCGATATTGAAGTCCTTCAGCGCCTGCTCGAGCTGGGCGGCCTGCTCGCGGACGAACTGCTCCTGGCTCTCGCTGTAGCTCCCCTCGGGTTCGTCGAGCAGGTCCCAGTGGGGGAGCTGGTACTCGCCGAGCTCCATCGGCATTTGGCGCGGCGACTCCTGGCGCGGCCGCAGCATGGCGGGGAGCTTCACGATGATGTCGCGGCGGATCTCTGGCGGGCTCATCGTGGCCGGCGCGTCGTCGGCTTCGCCGTCGCCTTCCGAATCCTCTGCGTCGGCGTCCTCGTCCCCCTCCTCCGACTCGCCGTCCTCGTCGGCTTCTTCTTCCTCGTCGTCGTCAGCCGCATCCGCCTCGGCGGGGGGGATGACGGCGGCCTCGGACGGGGCCGGGTCGTCGCCGTCGACGAACGCGCCGTCCACCGCGGCCGGCGCGGGCTCGGGGGCGTCGTCGTCGTACTCGAGGTCGATCATCTCGGCGTCGTCGTCCACGTCCGGCGCGTTCACCACCGCCTGCACCGCCTGAGCGGCGACGCCGGCGGCGGCCTTGTCGCGGCGGCCGGGCTTCTCGGCGCGGGCCGCGTCGGCCTTGGACTTGGCGGCGGCGGCGGACCTCTCGTCGCGGCGCGCGGCCGAGGCGGCGGCGGCCGCGGCGACGCGGGCCATGACCGCCTCTTTCGTCACGAACTTCGGCAGCGCGGGAAGCTGCGGGATCGGGATGAAGTTCCAGTTGATCTGCGGCGCCCGCTCCTTCACCGCGGCATACGCGGCGGTCACCGCCCCCGGCGTCTGGAGCACGAGGTCGTCGGCGGCCAGCAGCAGCCCGATCAGCAGCGTCGTCAGCAGGATGAGCCGGGTGCCGACCGTATTGAAGTAAAGTTGCAGGAAGTGCGACGCCGCGATCCCGATGATCCCGCCCTGCCCCTCGGGTAGGCCGGTGCCGGTGCCGGGCCTGAAGTGGTGCACCGCCGCCGCGAACGCGACCGCCAGCAGCAGCAGGCCGACGGCGCGCATCCAGAGGTCGCCGATCGGGTTGTCGAACGCGCACAGCACGAGGCAGACGCCGGTGAAAAAGAGCACCGGGAACACGCCCTGTCCCGCGAAGAGGAACAGGTAGTAGGAGATGAACGCCCCCGCGGAGCCGCAGAGGTTCTTGATCGGCGGGTAGGGCTGCACCGCGTGGCTCGGCCAGTCGGTCGCGCTGAAACTCGCCAGCGCCAGCAGCAGGAAGACCCACACGCTGGCGGCGGCGAACAGGAGGACGTTGCGCAGGAGGTTGGAGCGTTCCATGGGGAGCAGTTGCTAGCCGGTACTTGCTGGTTGCTAGTCACACGCGGGCATTGATTCACTAGCAACTAGCAACTAGGAACCGGCAACTTCTTCTGCTTCTCCTCAGTGTCCGGTGTGCCCGAAGCCGCCCGTGCCCCGGTCGGTCTCGTCGAGGTCGTCGACCTCCAGCAGTTCCACCGGCGGCACCGGCAGGACCAGCATCTGGGCGATCCGCATGCCGCGCTCGATCACGAACGGCACGCGGCCGTGGTTGACGAGCGGGACCTTCACCTCGCCGCGGTAGTCGGCGTCGATCGGGCCGGGCGCGTTGATGAGCGTCACGCCGTGCTTGGCGGCCAGCCCGCTCCGCGGCCGCACGTCCGCCTCGAACCCCGCCGGCAGCGCCATCGCGAAGCCGCAGGGGACGAGCCGGATTTCGCCCGGCGCGATCGTCGCCGGTTCCGCGACCGCGGCCAGCAGGTCGAAACCCGCCGCGTGCTCGGTCATCTTCGCCGGCAGGGGCAGGTCGCGCCCGCCGTCGAGCCGTTTGATCTTTACAGTTATCGGACGGTTCAAGTCAGACTCTCCACCGGAAGCCCGGAAGCGGGCGTCCCGCTGGGAGTTATCGGCGAGAGGGGGGCGGGGGGACCAACATCGGGTGCCAGGGGCACGGCAGGTCACCCGGCGTCGGGTCGTGAAGCTCGATTGCGACGACGAACCGGGACCGTTAGGCTGACGCCATGGCCGTTCCCCAAGCCAAGCGACGCTACACGCCCGCGGAGTACTACGCGCTCGAACACGAGGCGACGTACAAGAGCGATTACTACGATGGCGAGATATTTAACATGTCTGGCGGGACCGCGAGGCACAGCCTGATCACGATGAATATCGGTGCTGCTCTGTGGCAACGGCTGCGAGGAAAACCATGCACGCCGTACGACTCGAACATGCGGCTTCGGGTCGAGGCGACTGGCCTCCGGACGTACCCGGATGTGACGGTGTACTGCGACGAGCTCAAGTTCGATTCCGAAGATCCGAACACTACGACTGCCTTGAACCCGACGGTGTTGTTCGAGGTGCTTTCACGGACCACCGAGGGCTATGATCGCGGGCTGAAGGCCGGCTACCGGCAGGTGGCGACGCTGCAGGCGTACGCCTTTGTCGCGCAGGACCGGGCACACGTAGAAATGCACATCCGCCGAGCGAACAGCGAATGGATCATCCGCGACGTGGAGGGGTTGGAGGCAACGGTCCGGCTTGAAGCCATCGGCGTGGATCTGCCGCTCGCGGAAATCTACGACCGCGTCGACTTCTCCGCGGGCGATCACCCCGCCGCGCCGGCGTGAGCGGCGGGAGGCGGACCGTCGGAGTTCACTCGTCATCCTCGTCCGCCTCGGCCAGCATTCCCGTCACCGGCGACGGCAAGCAGCCCCGGCACGGTGAGCATGCGGGTGATCTCGTCGACGATCTTCGCCGGGTCGCTCAGGCGGCCGGAGCCGACGTTGCGGCAGGCGAGCCAGCCAGACTCGGGGCCGATGAAGCGGTAGCCGAGGCCGGCGAGCTGGGCGAAGTTTTCCTGGGCGATCGGGTGGTCCACATCCGCGTGTTCATCGCGGGGGCGAAGACGACGGGGCAGGCGGCGGCGCGGACCATGAGGCTGACGAGGTCGTCGCACAGGCCGGCGGCGATCTTGGCGATCGTGTGGTTCGTGGCGGGGGCGACGAGCATCAGGTCGGCCCGCTCGGTCAGGCCGATGTGCGGCGGGTCGTCTCGACGAGGTCGAACGGCGTCGTCCGCACCGGCCGGCCGGACAGGGCCTCGAACGTCAGGGGCGTGATGAACTTCTGCGCCTCGTTCGTCATCACGACCGTCACGCCCGCGCCGAGTTGCACGAGCTTGCTGACGACGTCCGCCACCTTGTACGCCGCGATGCCGCCGCACACGCCGACGATCACCTCCCGGCCCTTCAGGACTGGCTGTGTCGGCGTCGCCGCGGGCGGGTTGAAGTCGTCGTCAGGCACGTTGAATGAGGTGGGGTGGAAGAGCGGGGAGTGGGGTGTGAAGAGCAAGTCCTACTCCCCACGCCCCCACTCCTCTACTCCACACTGCTTCAGTCCGGGTTCGCCAATCCTGGCCTCGTAGTCGATGGCGATCTTGTCCTGGAGGATCTCCTGGATCACGACCTCCATGTCGGTCATGTGGTTCGTCCGCTCGACGAGGGGGCGGGCGCCGTCCATGAGTTCGAGCAGGCGCTTCTGGATCAGGGCGGTCAGCTTAAAGCGGCCGCCGACCTTGTTCACGATTTCGTCGCTCTTGAGGGCTTCGATCATGGTGTTAGTTGCTAGTTTCCAGTTGTAAGTTGCTAGTTGGGAGACAAATCATTGTTGGCCGATCACTAGCAACTAGCAACTAGTAACCAGCAACTCTCCGTCAGATCCCGCCGGTGCGTTCGTTGTTGATGATGTTTTCGATCTCGGCGACGGCCCGGGCGAGGTCGTCGTTGAAGATCATGTAGTCGAACGCCCGGCTCCCCTTGGCCATGTGGATCTCGCGGCGGGCGGCGCGGAAACGCTTGTTCACGTCCTCGGCGCTGTCGCGGCCGCGCGTCTCGAGGCGGCGCAGCAGGGTGTTCACGTCCGGCGGGAGGATGAAGATCATCAGCGCGTCGGGGTATTGGTACCGCACCTGAAGCGCGCCCTGCACGTCGATCTCCAGCAGCACGTCGCCGCCGCTCGCGAGGCGGTCGAGCGCCGGGTGCTTCGGCGTTCCGTAGTAGTGCCCGTACACGTGGGCGTATTCCAGAAACTGGTCGCTGTCGAGCCGGCGGTAGAACTCCTGCTGGTCGATGTGGTCGTAGATCTTCCCCTCGTCGTCCTTCGCCACCTTCGGCCGGGTGGTGGCGCTGACGGTGTACGAGACGTTCGACCGCTCGGCGAGCATGCGTGAGATCGTGCTCTTGCCGACCCCGGACGGGCCGCAGAGGACGATGAGAAGGCCGTGATCGCGAGGTGCGTCTGACATACGGTTTGCGGTCACCCTACCACGACGAAGAAGCTAAGCACGCCGAGCAGAAGGAGCGTCACGATGACGACCATGATCCAGAAAACCCGATTCGTCGCTTTTCGCTCGGTCGGGACTTCGTAGTCGAGCTTCGCGTTTTGGTCGCCCATGATGCCTCCGCTGGCGCGCGCGCGGCGCTACTCCACGTTCTGGACCTGCTCCTTAAGCCGGTCGATCGCGCCCTTGATCTCGACGATGCGCTTGGCGATGTCCGCGTCGTTCGCCTTGCTGCCGATCGTGTTGGCCTCGCGGAGCATCTCCTGGGCGATGAAGTCGAGCTTGCGGCCGGCGTGCTCGCTCGTGCGGCAGGCCTGCTCGAACGCGTCGAGGTGGCTCGTCAGCCGCTGGATCTCCTCGGCGATGTCCGCCCGCTCGGCGAACACGGCGACCTCCTTGATCAGGTCCGGCTGGCTCACCGACAGCTCGGCCTTGGCCAGCAACTGGCTGACGCGCTGGCTGAGGCGCTTGTGATAGTCCTCGACGACGCTGGGGGCCCGCTCGCCGATCTCGCCGAGGTTCGTGGCGATGAGCTTCACGTGCTTCATCAGCTCGTTGAACAGCGATCCGCCCTCGCGCGACCGCATCGCCTGGAGCTTCTCGATCGCCCGGCCAGTGAGCTCGCGGATCGTCTTCCCATGCTTCTCGATCTCGTCGCTCTCGTCGGTCGGCTCCTGGCAGACGCCGGGCAGTTGGACGAGGCCGGCGAGGTCGATCCTCACGAACTGCTGGAGCCCCTTGATCGCCTGGAGCTGTTCGAGGTACGACTGCAACGCCTGCGCGTTGATGTGGTAGGCGGCCTCGGCGCTGTCGGTCCGCATTTTCAGGATGTACGTGATCGAGCCGCGGCCGAGCTTCTCGCGGAGCATCGTCTCGATCTCGGGCTCGAGGCCGCTGATCGTCTCGGGGAGCTTGATGACCGGCTTGAAGTAGCGGTTGTTGAGCGACCGGATCTCGACGGCGTAGTGCGTGCCGCCGCGCTCGGCGGTGGCGTCCCCGAAACCGGTCATGCTGACGATCATTCGAGCCTTCTGTGTCGTGAGGTCTGCCCGCCGGCCGCGGACGCGTTAGCGGGGCTGTTCGACCGGCGTCGCGTCGGGCGGCGCGGGTGCCCCTGCGGGTGCGGGAATCGGGGCCGGCGTCGGCACCGCGCCCGGGACCGTCTCGACCGCAGTCGCGGCGGGCTCGGTCACGCCGGCGGCGACGTCGGCCTGGTCCTGGCGGTGGTTGGCGATGAGGTTGAGCGCGACGGCGAGCACGATGAAGTCGCCGAAGACGCTGCTCGTCGCCCAGGGCAGCACGACGCAGGACGTGGACCCGAACGCTGCGTGTTGCCGCCCGCGCCGCCGAACGCGCGCTGGCGAGCGACGCCGCCCGGCCCTTCTGGATGAGGATCAGCAGGACCATCATGAGCGCGACGAGGATGAACAGCACCATCGTCAGGTAGAAGAGGAACGTCATGGGTTATCTCCAACCGCGGATGAACGCCGGTGAACGCCGATCAGACCCGACCGGCCCCGCGCCCTCGACCGGCGTTGATCCGCGTCCGTCGCCGCGGTTCACGGCCGCGTTCACGATGCCGAGGAAGCTTTCCGGCTTCAGCCGCGCGCGCCGATCAGGCCGCCGTCGACGTCGGCCTGGGCCAGCAGGCCCTTGGCGTTCTCCGGCTTCATGCTGCCGCCGTACTGGATCCGCACGCGGTCGGCGAAGTCGGCGTCGTAGCTCTTGCCGAGCTCGTCGCGGATGTACGCGTGGACTTCCTGCGCCTGCTCGTCGGTCGCGTTGCGGCCGGTGCCGATCGCCCAGACGGGCTCGTAGGCGATGACGAGGCGGCTCGGGTCGTCGATCTTGGGGCTCAGTTCCGCGAGTTGCTCGCTCACCACCGCCAGCGTGTGATTCGCGTCGCGCTCCTCGAGCTTCTCGCCGACGCAGTGCACGAGGACGAGGCCGGCGTTGTAGACCGCCGTCGCCTTCTTCGCCACGATTTCAGTCGGGTCGCGGAAGACGTGCCGCCGCTCGCTGTGGCCGGTGAGAACGAAGCGCACGCCGAGGTCCTTCAGCATCTCGACCGAGATCTCGCCGGTGGCGGCGCCGTTGGGCAGTTCGCAGACGTCCTGCCGAGCATCACGTTCGACCCCGCCAGCGCCTGCCCGACCAGGTCGAGGTAGACGAACGGCGGCGCGACGCCGACCTCCACGCCCGATTTCGCGCCCCCGGCCGCCACGCTCTTCGCGAGCGCGACCGCCGACGCCTTGGACGTGTTCATCTTCCAGTTGCCGGCAATAAACTTCGTTCTCGCCATCTCTCGGATTTCCAAATGCGGGTTCACCACGGAGGCCACGGTGTACACGGAGCAGAGCAGAAGAACTGAGAGAGGAGAGACGGCGGGTCGCTCGCGCTACTCACTCTTTTTCTCTTCTCGATGCTCTCCGTGTGCTCCGTGGTGAAGAATCTCTTCTTAAGCCGTCGCCAGTTCCCCGACCTCCGCGAACTCCATCTTGTTGATGGCGGCGACCTGGCGGAGTTGGTCATCAGGGTCTGATCAGGGTCCTGAACGCCTCGGGCAGCAGGGCCTGCGGGCCGTCGCACTGGGCCTCGGCGGGGTTGTAGTGGACCTCGACGATGATGCCGTGCGCGCCGGCCGCCACGCCGCCCATCGCCAATGCGGCGACGTAGTCGCGCTTGCCGGCCGCGTGGCTCGGGTCGACGATCATCGGCAGGTGGCTCCACTGGCGGGCGACGGGGATGCTGCTGATGTCCATCGTGTAGCGGATGCTGTCCTCGAAGGTCTTGATCCCGCGCTCGCACAGCACGACGCCGCGGTTCCCCTGGCTCAGCACGTACTCGGCGCTCAGGAGCCAGTCCTTCACCGTCGCGGCCAGCCCGCGCTTCAGCAGGACGGCCTTGCGGGTCTTGCCGACCTCGCGGAGCAGGTCGAAGTTCTGCATGTTCCGCGCGCCGATCTGGAACATGTCGACGAGCGGCTCCATGTCGGCGACCTGGCGGGTGTCCATCACCTCGACGCAGATCGGCATGCCGAGCTCGTCGCCGGTCGCCCGCATCCACTTCAGCGCCTCGAGGCCCAGGCCCTGGAACGAGTAGGGGCTCGTGCGCGGCTTGTACACGCCCCCGCGGAGGATCGTCGCGCCGCCGTCGCGGACGTGGCGGGCGATCGTGCGGAGCATCGTTTCGTTCTCGACCGCGCAGGGGCCGGAGATGCAGACGGCGTGGCTGCCGCCGATCTTCACCGTCGGCACCTTACCGCCGCCGACCTCGACGACCGTGTCGTCCTCGTGGAACTCGCGGCTGGCGAGCTTGTACGGCTTCATGATCGGGACGACCTTCTCGACGCCGTCGCGGGCCTTGAGGTGGTCCTGGTCGCGGGCCGACTCCTCGCCCATCGCGCCGATCACCGTGCGGAACTTCCCGCGCGACAGGTGGGCCTTGCTTCCCATGCGCTCGATCTCCGAAACGACTCGGTCGATCGACTCTTGCGGGGCGTTGGAGTTCATCACGATGATCAAGACGACTCTCCTGCTGTGGCCGGCGGCGAAAACGGGTGCGGACGCCGCGGGCCGCCCTGACGGGGCGGGCGGTCGGTCCGGTCGCCCGCGTGTAAAGCGGGAAAGTGTAGCCAATAACGGCGTGTCGCACAAGCCGCCGGCCCCGCGACGACCGGACTGAGCGGAACGATCCACGATTCCGTTTGACGCCGCCGCCCGCATGTCGGTAGCTTGCGTGCCGGCGGACAGTTACGGTCCGGATTCGCCGTCGGGCACGCGGAGCGGGGGGCGCAAGCGACACGACCTTCGTCCAGACCGGGGGTTTCACGATGACGCGACGACGGCTCCTTGCGGCATCTTCGGTGGCGGCGGCGGTCGTCCTGCTTTGGGTGAACCGAGGTCGGGTCCGCGAGGCGTCGCTCCCCGACCCGCCCGCCGTCGAGGCTCGTCTCGCAGCCCGAATTGGTCACGTCCAGTTCGTTGACGTCCCGTTTCAAAGCGCGGTCGAATCTCTCGCGCATCAGGCCGGCATCGAGATCCGGGTGGACTGGACCGCCCTTGAATCCGCCGGCATCGACCCCCACGGGCCGATCCGCCTGCGGTTGTTCAACGTGACGGCCCGGACGGCGCTCGAGTGCCTGCTGATCCAAGCGCCAGCGCAGCCGGTCAGCCCGGCGCCTCCGGTGCTTCGTTTCGACGTCGCGGGTAACGCCATCGTCCTCGGCGACGACGCGTCGGTCGCCGCGGCGTGCAAGGTGAGGCGTTTGTACGACCTTCGCGACCTCGTGGATTCGGACCTGCGCCAGCTTTACCAGGTCCCGCCGGGCGAGTCGGTCGAGGCGGCTATCGCGGCGCGAGCGGCCGAGGTCGCACAGTTGCCGCCGAGCACGCACCCAACTTGGGTATGTTTCTTCGATCCGCAATTCGAGGGCGAAGAACTTCTGACGGAAGCGAAGGATGTCGTCGACACCTACGCCGGTCTCATCGGAGGGACGGTTGCCCCCGACGATTGGTCGTCCAACGGCGGATCGATGGGCGTTCTCGAGATCGCGGGGCCTTTTCTTCTCGTCGAGCACCGGCCGGCGGTGCACCGCGAGATCGAGGCGGTGCTGGCGGACCTTCGCAACACCAGCGGCTACCGCCCGGATTCGCCCGGACTAACGGAGCATGCCCGGCATGACCGGCAGGAAAGCGGTGCCGGCCTCTTCGGCCCCAGCACCGGCGGCTACATCACGGAGCGTGCCCGACGTGACCGCCCGGCGAGTGCCAGAGACCTCTTCGGCCGCTGAGCCGCGACGGGGGTCGCGGGCGGCGAGGTTGCTGCGCTGGGCGGCGGCGATGCTGCCACTCGTGGCGATCGCGCTGCTTATGGTCCGCGCGCCCGCGCGGTCGTACTACGCCGTCTTCTTCACGCCGCGCGGCGAAATACAGGGCGTCGCCGCTCACCGCGGGCGGGCGTTCGTCGTCCTCAGCGACCTGACCTTCGGCCGCGAGCGCGGCCTCACGATGCTGTGCGACGGCGTCGTGCCGGCGGCGCTCGACCCGACGTACGAACGTGTGTACGGGGAGGTGACCGACAAGCGCGAGCGGCTCGGCTTCGGCTTCGCCCGATCGACCGCCGCGCCGGCGGCGGCGACGCCGGTCCACCAAGTCATCGCCGTCCCGCTCTGGTTCCTCGGTGGCGTCGCGCTCCTGCCGCCGCTGCGGTTGGCGCGGCTCGCCCTGCGGGACCGGCGCCGCCGGCTCCGCGGCCTATGCGCGCGGTGCGGCTACGATTTGCGCGCCGCCACCGACCGCTGCACCGAGTGCGGCACCCCCATCGCCCCGAAGTCCTGACCCGAGGACGTCCCATGTTCTTCCGCCGTCCGCTCCCGTGGCTCGTCCTCCTCCTGCCCACCCTGGCCTTCGCGGCCCCGGGCACTCAGCCGGCGCAGACCCGCCCGGCCGGCTCCGGCGAGGCGGTGCTCCAACAGGGTGCGCTAGAGTGGGAGCCGCTCGAGCGGGTTTTCGTGTCAATTCGAATCGAAGACCTCACACTCGACGAGGCGCTCGACCACGTCCGCGACGCGGCGCTCGCCAACATCGTCCTCGACACACGGGTTCTGGAGACGGCCGGCGTCCATCTGAAGAGAACGGCGAAGATCCGACTGTGGGACGTGACGCTCGAACAGGTGCTGCGGATCCTGCTTCCCCTTTACAGCCGGGACCTCGAGCTGCGCTGGGAACCGCGGGAGAACATCGTCTTCATCTCCACCGCCGAGGGGATCTTGAGCACGACGACGAAGATGTACGACGTCCGCCTGCTTATCGATCTGATACGAGCGAGTTACGTCGCGCAGGCCACGGCCGTGCCGGAGGATCATCACGGCCTCCGCACCCGCGAGGAGTCGGTCGAGGAGATCGTCCGGGTGATGCAGGAACTGGTCGACCCGGACAGTTGGCGACAACGGCGGCGTGGCGGGCGCCGTCCGGGAGTTGGGCGGTCGCCTCATCGTGACGCAGACGCGCGCGAACCACCGACTCTTAGAAGCGTTCCTGCAACAACTGGAGAAGGAATACAGCCGGCCGCACCCACGCCGGTGACCCGGCCCGCGACGCCCTTGAAGCCGGCGGAGCCTCTGGCGCGGTGACGGCCGCCGCGTCGACCACCGGTACGCCGGTCGCCGGCTAAGCGACGAACTGAAGCATCAGCAGGAAATGGCAGCCGCTGCCGAGCAGGACCAGCACGTGCCAGAGGTCGTGGGCGGCGAAGCGGCCGGGCCAGGAGGTGGGGCTTGTCGGTAAGGAAGACGATCGCGCCGATCGAGAGATCACCCCGCCGCCCGCGAGCAGCGCGATGCCCGACGGCGGCAGCACCCGCCCGGAGTTCACCGGCGGCGGCGAGGGCGAGCCAGCCCATCACGACGTAAAGCGACACCCGGATCGAGTGCCGCAACCCCAGCCGTGGAACACGCCCACGATGCCCACGATCGCGATGGTCCACACCGTGATCAGCAGCGTCCAGCCGAGCACGCCGTTCAGGAGCACCAGGCAGAGCGGCGTGTACGTCCCGGCGATCATCAGGAAGATGGCGGCGTAGTCGAAGCGGTCGAGCCGGTCGCCCACCTTCGGCGAGCAGCGCAGCGAGTGGGCCAGGGCGCTGGCGAGGTACACGAGGATCAGGCACGAGCCGTAGACCGCGAAGCTGACGACGTGCAGCGTCCGCCCCTGCGCCACCACCAGCAACGCCACCAGCGCGGCGACCGACAGGACGGCGCCGAACCAGTGAGACAACCCGGGGAACGGGTCCTTGATGCATCGGCGTATCGTGTTCACGTGGAAGTCCTATCGGCAGAATGGTACGCGAGCGTCCGATATTTATCCGTCTCCCGTCGCAAAAGTGAAGCTGGGGGCTCTGGTCTTCCCTCCGGCTGCGCCCTTCGTACACTGCGTCCTATGGTCGAGTTAACCCCCGATGAGTGCCGGGTGCTGGGCGTGTTGATCGAGAAGGCGACGACGACGCCGGACCAGTACCCGCTGTCGATCAACGCGGTCGTGAACGGGTCGAACCAGAAGAACAACCGCGACCCGGTCCAGACGATGACCGAGGACGCCGCGTTCGACGCCGTCGAGGGTCTGAGAGGCAAAGGGCTGGTGATTCGCGTGGACGTGCCGGGCAACCGCGTCCACAAGTTCCGGCACCACGCGACCGAGACGCTCCGCGTCCGCACGTCCGAGGCGGCGATTCTGGCCGAACTGCTGTTGCGCACGGGCCGCAGACGATCGGCGAGCGCGCGGCCGGGCGTCTCGGATGGCGCCGCTGGAGTCGCTCGACGTCGTCCGCGACATGCTGCGGGCACTGTCCGAACGCCCCGAACCGCTCGTGAAAGAACTCCCACCGTCACCCGGCAGCCGCGCTGAGCGATACGCCCAGTTGCTCAGCCCCGACCTGCACCCCGAGCCCGTGCCGGGCACCCCGTCGGCAGCCGCAGGCGCGGGCGGTGCACCCGCCGCGCCCGCCCCGACGGCCGGGCCCTCGCTGGCGGGGCGGGTGGAGGTCCTCGAGGCGGAGGTCGTCGCCCTGAAGGATGCGCTCCGGAGGCTAGCCGCATCGATCGGCGAGGCCGACCCCCTCGCGGCGATCGACTCGTGACACCTCGGTAAAAATGTCGTGCTGTCTCCACTTCCCCGCGTGTCGCGTCAGCACCGTGCCCGTCGCATAACATCGTCGTTCTTACTTAATAGCGGCGGGCGGAAGCCCTCGGTCTGCTCGTCGAGCGGAGCACCGGGAAGGGAGTCGTCACGCATTGGGATTGCACCCGTTGCGTTCGACGTCCGTATTCGGCCGATCCCCCCAGCCCAATCCCCCGCTTGCAATCGCCGGCCGCGCTCGCAAGATTGCCCGCCGATGAAGCTCGCCTTCTCCACCAACGCCTACACGCGCCACCCGCTCGACGCCGCCCTGCGCGGCATCAAGGCCGCCGGCTTCGACGGGGTCGAGATCCTGGCGGACGAGCCGCACGCGTACCCGGCCAAGATCGACGCCGCGCTGACGTCGTCGGTCCGCAAGACGCTCGACGAGACGGGCCTGGCCGTCAGCAACATCAATTGCAACTGCTCGTTCGGCTACTGGCGCCACGCGCCGCCGGAGCCGTACTTCGAGCCAAGCCTCATCAGCCCGATCCCGCAGTACCGGAAGGACCGGACGGACCTCATCCTGCGGACGCTTCAGTTCGCGAAGGACGTCGACGCGCCGAATGTCAGCATCACCAGCGGCCGACTCCTCGGCGGGATGCCGCCGGACAAGGCGGCGGGGCAGTTCGCCGAGTCGATCAAGCCGATCCTCGACCGCGCCGACGCGCTCGGCGTCAACGTCGGCATCGAGTGCGAGCCGGGGCTCTACCTCGAATACATCGCCGAACTCCGCGAGTGGATCGACCGCCTCGGCCACCCGCGGTTCGGCGCGAACCTCGACATCGGCCACAGCGTCGTCATCGGCGAGTCGATCGGCGACGTCGTGGCGATGCTGAAGGGCCGGATCTGGAATCTGCACGTCGAGGACCTGCCCGGCCGCAAGCACTACCACATGATCCCCGGCGAAGGCACGTTCGACTGGCCCGCCCTCCGCGACGCACTGCGGCAGATCACCTACGACCGATTCCTCACCGTGGAACTCTACACCCACACCGAGCACCCGCAGGACGCGGCCGACAAGAGTTACCGTTTTCTTCGAGACTTCTTCGGCTGACGATCACCATGACGCGCGTGACGCTGTACGGCCTCCCGGGCTGCCACCTGTGCGAGTCGGTCGAGCAGACCGTTCGCACGGTGCAGCGCGCCAAGCCGTTCGAACTGGAAGTCCGCGACATCGAGCAGGACCCGGCGGATTACGAGAGGTACAAAAAGCTGATCCCCGTCGTCTGCGTGAACGGGGTAGAAGTGGCGCGCTATCGCCTGGCGCCCTTCACGCTCATGGACGCGCTGGACCGCGCCGAGCGCAACCCGCGATGACTGGTTAGTACAGCGCCCGGGACCGTGGAAGTTGTTCCCGCGCTCCCGCAGTCTTCGATGGGTGCGTAACGATTAATAGCGCCTGGCATCCTGACCGGAGAAAAGGATCGTCCGCAGTTCTGGCGAGAACCGCGGGACATCCTTCGGAGTACCGCAGGATGACCGGATCGCGGCGGGATCGCTCCGTCCGCCGGCTTTACACGTTTCGCCCCGCGGCCTATAGTCGCCACCTCGCCGCAAGTCGGGCGTCTTCATTGGATTAAGCGCTCATGACTGAAACACAGACAACGCCGCAGCCGCCGAACAACGAATCGTTCCTCCCGCAGTCGACGGTGCTGATCGTCGACGACAACCCGCAGAACGTCGAGCTGCTCCAGGCGTTCCTCGAATCGCTGCCGGTAAAGATCGCGACCGCGGTCGACGGGCTCGACGCGCTGGCGAAGGTCGAGGAGCACCACCCGGACCTCATCCTGCTCGACATCATGATGCCGCAGATGAGCGGCTTCCAGGTGTGCAAACGCCTCAAGGCCGACCCGAAGACGAAGGACATCCAAGTCCTGATGGTGACGGCCCTCAACGAGCTCGGCGACATCGAGCGCGCCACCGAGTGCGGCACCGACGACTTCGTCAGCAAGCCGGTCAACAAGTTCGAACTGCTGACCCGCGTCAAGAGCCTGCTGCGCGTCCGGCACCTCAAGAGCGAACTCGAACGCGCGCTGACGTACCTGCACGAGATGGAGCAGGACGAGGAAGTGCTGTAGCGCGGCCGCCGCCGGCGCGACGCCCCCCGCACGACCGACACCGAAGGGAACCGACCGATGCGAACCGCGCCCCTGGCCGCGCTGCTGTGCGCGGCGACCCTGTTGATCGGCTGCGCCGGCCCGGGCACCGAGACCGCGCAGACGTCGGCTCCGCCCGCGCCGGCCGCGGCCTCATCTTCGGCTTCCGCGCCGGCGAACGGCGCGGCGGTGGTCGACGCCGCGCCGACCCCCGGGCCGGCGGCAACCGCTCCGGCGGCGGCCGGCGAGGCCGCGCGGCCGGCGTACGGCGCGGAGAACCACCGCATCGTCAGCGGGCGCGACGAGATCGTGTCGGTCCTGAAGAACGGGCTGGTCGTGATCGTCAAGCGCGTCAGCTCGCCCGTCGTCTCGGTCCGCGCCTACGCGAAGACCGGCGGCGTCTACGAGGGGCCGTGGCTCGGCGGGGGGCTGAGCCACCTGCTCGAGCACCTCGTCGCCGGCGGCACGACTGAGCGCCGCACCGAGCAGCAGAACCGCGACCTGCTCCAGTCGCTCGGCAACAACTCCAACGCCTACACCACGAACGACCACACCGCGTACTACGTCAACACCACGCCGGCCCGCATGGCCGACGCGGTCGACCTCGTCGCCGGGTGGGTCTTCGGCGCGAAGATCACCGAGCCGGAGTACCGCCGGGAGTACGAGGTCGTGCAGCGCGAACTGGAGATGGGCAAGGGCGAGCCGGACCGGCAGTTCTACTACCTCGCCAACGCCAACCGCTACCACGTCAGCCCGACCCGCGTGCCGGTCATCGGCTACCAGGAGGTGATTCAGGGCCTCAGCCGCGACGACGTCTACAGCTACTACAAGCTCGCCTACCAGCCGCAGAACATGCTCTTCTCCGTGACCGGCGACCTCGACCCGGAACAGATGTTAGCCGCCGTGCGCAAGTGGGCGAACGACGTCCCGCCCGGCCGCGAGTTCTCGCACGAGATCCCCGCCGAGCCGCCGGTGCTCGCGCCGCGCACCGTCGTCGGCACGTTCCCGAAGCTCGGTCAGGCGCGGCTGGAGATCGGCTTCCCGTCGATCCCGCTCAACCACCCCGACCGCTACGCGCTCGACCTGCTCGCCCAGGTCCTCGGCGGCGGCGACTGCTCGATCCTCGTCGAGGAGCTGCGCGACAAGCGCCAGCTCGTCACCTCGGTCGGCGTCGCGAGCGACACGCCGAGCTACGTCGACGGCACGTTCACCGTCGACCTCTCGCTCGACGCGGACAAGATCGAGCCCGCCACCGACGCCACCCTCGAACTGCTCGAGGCCATCAAGGCCAAGCCCGTCGACGCCGCCCGGCTCGAACGCGCCAAGACCCTCGTGCGGGCCGCCCGCGTGAAGCGCCTGCAGACGTCGGAGGAGATCGGCTCGGCGCTGGCCGAGGATTTCCTCGCCACCGGCGACCCGCACTTCAGCGACCGCTACGTCGAGCGCATCGCCAAGGTGACCGCCGCCCAGGTGCAGGACGTGGCACGGCGGTACTTCGACCGCAACCGGCTCCTCACGACCGTGATGCTGCCGTCGGAGTTCGTCGGCGCCGCCGGCCTGCCCAAGGCCGAGGACCTCATCCGCAGCGCCGCCCCGACGACCCGCCCGGTGCAGGAGAACCCGGAGTCGAAGGTGGCCCGCGCCGTCCTCGACGACGGCACGATCCTGCTCGTGAAGCGCATCAGCACCACGCCGCTCGTCGCGATCAACATGTACAGCCTCGGCGGCCTGACGGCCGAGGACGCGAAGACCAACGGCATCGGCAACCTCGCGATGGAGCTCGCGCCGCGCGGCACGAAGACCCGCACCGCCCAGCAGATCGCCGAGTTCTTCGACTCGATCGGCGGCGACCTCGACACCTCGTGCGGCAACAACAGTTGGTCCTGGAACGCGACGTGCCTGAAGGAGGATCTCGACAAGGCGATCGAGGTCTACGCCGACGTCGTGAACAACGCGAGCTTCCCGCCGGCCGAGGTCGAGCCGATGAAGAAGCGCACGCTCGCCGGCATCGAGGGGCAGGACGCGGACTGGACGTCGCAGGCGTTCCGGTTCTTCAAGCGGGAGTTCTACGGCCCGAAGAAGTCGCCGTACCAGTTCGTGACGATCGGGACGAAGGAGAACGTCGCCGCGTTCACGCCCGAGCAGATCCGCCAGTGGTACGGGCAGACGGTCCTGGGCGCCCGGCGGGTGCTGGCGATCTACGGCGACGTCGACGTCGAGGCGGCACGCGCGCTGGCGCAGAAGCACTTCGGCCGCCTCGCCAAGCCCCCGGTCGCCGACACGCCGCCCGCCGGGGTGGACGCGCCGGCCGCCACCGGCGGCAAGGCGTCGGTCGAGGTGACGCGCGTCGAGGTGCAGAAGACCGAGCAGCCGCTGGCCGGCGTCGTGATCGGCTACGAGTCGGACAGCGTCATCGGCGACCCGGCGAACTACCCGCTGGCCGTCGTGGACACGATGACGAGCGGCTACGGCTACCCGACCGGCTACCTTTTCGAGATCCTCCGCGGCCGCGGGCTGGTCTACGTCGTGCACGCCCAGCACGCGCCCGGCCGCAGCGAGGCGATGCCCGGCTCGTTCTTCGTCTACGCCGGCTGCGACCCGGACAAGGTGAACGAGGTGGTGGACGTGATCCTCGAGAACATCGCCCGCGTGCAGGGGACGCCGGCCGACGTGAACGAGGACTGGTTCATGCGCTCGAAGGAACTGGCGGTCGTCAGCGAGGCGATGGAGAACGAGACGCCCTCGGAGCAGGCGACCGCCGCCGCGCTCGACGAGTTGAACGGGCTGGGGTACGACTACCACGAGAAGTTCGCCGACAACGTGCGCAAGGTGAGCCTCGACGACGTGCGGAGCGTCGCCCGCCGCCGGCTCACCAAGTGCGTCGTCACCGTCAGCACGCCCGCGCCGGAAAACGTGGCCGTGAAGCCCGGCCGGCGCGAGTACGGCACGTTCCCGCCGGTCGACCTCACGCCCCGCGGCGTCCAGCACGACGCCGCCGGCGCACCGTGATGACGGAGCTCCCGAACGTCTACATCCCAGTTCAACGACATGGTCCGCTGAGCCGGTTTTCCCCCTCTCATGCACGATCGCACCACCCCCATCGGCTCCTTCCTCGACGCCGCGGCCGCGCGGCAACCCGCCCCGGGCGGCGGCAGCGTGAGCGCGCTCGTCGGCGCGCTGGCGGCGTCGATGGGGGAGATGGTGCTGAACTACAGCGTCGGCAAGAAGGGCCTCGAGGCGCACCAGGACGAGCTGAAGACCGTGCTGGCGGAACTGACCCGCGCCCGCGAGTTGATGCTCGGACTCATGGAGGAAGACCAGCGCGCCTACGCCGCCCTGACGGCCGCCCGCAAGCTGCCGGCCGACTCGCCGGAGCGGCGCACCGACTTCGCCGCCGCCCTCGTCGCCTCGATCCGCACGCCGCAGGCGATGGGCGCGGCGGCCCTGGCGGTTCTGGAACTGTGCGAGCGGGTGGCGACGAAGGTGAACCGCTTCCTGCTGTCCGACCTCGCCGTCTGCGCCGACCTCGCCGTCGCGACGGTGCGGTGCGCCGTCTACAACGTGAAGGCCAACCTCCCCGACGTCCCCGACCCCGCCGAGCGCGACGCGATCGAGCGCGCGCCCGGCGAGAGGCCCCCCCACTCGGTGGAGGTCGTCATGGGGGTCAGCCCCGCCAGCTGGAACCAGAACACCGCCGCCCACTGAGGGGTTCGACCCGTCTTTACGAAGATTGCGAACGTAGAAGAAACCTCGAGCGTAGCCATAGATCTCACGGGTGAAGACGAGACCGGAAAGGACGGCAGTTGCCGCACGGCCGACCCGCCGGATTCGGCGCGATCTGCCGTCCGCTCCTCGTCCCCCCGCCTGTTTCGATCGATGGCGTTTTGCCGAAGATCCAGGTACGCCATGCCCGCCGACCCGCGCGACTACAAGCTCGACCTCTCCACCACGCCGCCCGCGCCCGCCGGGCCGCCGGCGGCGGCGGGGCGGCCGTACCTCGGCGTCCACTTTGCCTGCTGCGGGGCCTACCAGCGGATCTACCGCAAGCCGACCGACACCGAGTACCGCGGCCGCTGCCCCCGCTGCGGCAAGGGCGTCCGCTTCGCCGTCGGCCAGGGCGGGACGTCGTCGCGCACGTTCGTCGTTTCGTGAGGCCGGCGCCGCGTGTCCCCCACTTTGCCGTCGGCACGGATGCGAGGTCGCTTCGGCTCGCGCCGGTCTCCACCGGCAAGCGGGCCGCGACGACAGGCGCCGGGCACGCGCTTCAAGCCTGTCCGCATGAAGTGACAGCGAGCCCTTCGGGCCTGCGGCTAAAAGGGAGATGCGAGTGAGCGGGTAGCCTATCTACCGCTCGTCCCTCTCCCGACGTTCGATTCCCAAGCCTGCTGAAACGTGCGCGAGATCGCACGGATCGATCAACCCAACGCTGTATTGGGTCTTCCCCTCTTCCTCATCTTGGCGTCTCGGCGTCGTGGCGTTCGACTCCGATTCCGCCCGCAGCCGAGGCGGTCCGATTAGAACGCCCGCCTCGGCCCGCCCGCGCGCGAGGTGTGACCTCGCGCGCTTTACGGGTATAGTCGCCCCGGATGGAGGACCCACACGCATGAGCATGGCCGCGCCGTCGAAGTCGCCGAAGCCGGGCGGGGGGCTCGAGGTGCCGAAGCCGGGCGGGGCCTGCTCGGTGTCCGGGCGGGCGATCGCGCCGGGGGAGAAGTTCGTCGCCGCCGTGCGGGAGACGGAGGCGGGGCTCGAGCGCGTCGACGTCGCCGCCGAGGCGTGGGAGGCGTTCGACCGGGCCGGGCTGCTCGCGTACTGGCAGGCCGTGATGCCCCGGCCGGAGCAGAAGAAGAAGCTGTTCGTCGACGACGAGGTGCTCTGCACGCTCTTCGAGCGCCTCGCCGACGCGACGGACGAGGCGAAGCTCAACTTCCGGTTCGTGCTCGCCCTCGTCCTGATGCGCAAGCGCATGATCGTGTACGAGGAGACGCGGCGCGTAGGAGGGCACGACGTGTGGGTCGTGCGGCTCAAGGAGTCGCGAGGACCGCCTCGACCTCGTCGACCCGAAGCTCTGACGAGTCCCGCGTCGCCGAGGTGAGCCAGCAACTCGGCGAGATCCTGAACGAGACGCTGTAGAACCGCCGACCGGCGCTGACCAAAACCGGCGAATGGCCGTCCGCCGACGACGGCGACATTCGGCCCGACGCGAGTGACGCCGGCGGGCTACGATGACCGTGGACCCTGCCCGCAGTTGCCACGGCCGGTCGTCCGAGGCTTCATCCGCTTGACGGCAACGCGCGTGAGAAGGCGGCCGCCCTCGCGGGCGACTTCCTCATCCGCTCTACCGGCGTTGGGGCGCGGTCTGAACGGTTTTCGCCCGCCGCGCGCTGCACGGACATGAAACACCTGCTCCTCACGATCTTCGTCGCCACCGCCGCCGTCCCGCTCCTGGCGGGCTGCCGCGGCTCCAACCGCGCCGTCGGCGGCGGGGCGGGCGGGTCAAGCCGTACTACGGGCCGACCGAGCCGTTCGAGCAGGTCGTCACGCGGATCAACGCGAACAACGAGAAGATCCCCACCCTCTGGGCCCGCCACCAGTTCGAGGCCGATCGTCGACCGCCAGTCCGGGCGCGCCAAGAACACGGTCGTCGGCGACGGCGCTGCTCTACAAGCGCACGCGCGGGTTCGTGCTGAAGGGCGTGCGGCCGGGGATGACGCTGTTCGAGATGGGCACGAACGACCGGTACTGGTTCACGCTCGTCCCCGAGGCCGACACGATGTGGTGGGGGCGGTACGAGAACCTCTACAAGCCGCAGGTCCGTGAGGCGCTGAAAGAGCTCATGCCGATCCGGCCCGACCTCGTGCTGGAGGTGCTCGGCGTCGGCCTCGTCGACACGAACTTCCTCCAGCCCCCCGTGCCGACGATGCGGTTCAGCCCGACCGCCGCGCGCCTACATGTTCGTCTGGAACGCGCTGGGGGGTCGGCCGCTGGGCGCAGCGAGGTCTGGTACGACCACGAGACGTTCCTGCCCGAGCTCGTGCTGCTGTTCGACGAGAACGGGCGTCGTGCTGCGGGCGTTCCTCTCCAAGCACGAGCCGGTCGACACCGGCGACGACACGCCCGAGGGCGGGCGGCCATCGTGGCGACCGACTACCGCCTGTTCTTCCCCGACACCGGCACGAGCATGTGGCTCGCGCTCGACGACGTGACGCTCGACCGCGACGGCCGGCCCACCCGGCGGGGATCGCCTTCCCGCCCGAGGGGCGCGAGGGCGTGGCCAACGTGATCCAGATCGACGAGGGCGCCGAAGAATGACCCACCCGCTCCGCGTCCTGCTCGCGCGTCCTCCTCGCCGCCGCCGCCCCCGCGGCGCGCGCGCTGCGCGGGCCGACGCGGCGACGGGGCCGACGCGGCGATCCGACGGACGCGGCAAAGCCGGCGGACGCGGCGGACGCGGCGGACGCGGCGAAGGCGGCGGCCGGGGCAAGCCGGCGGACGCGGCGAAGCCGGCGGGCGCGCGCGGCGGCCGCTGCGGGCGCACGGGACCGACGAGCAGTTCTGGGTCGCCCGCGTCGACGACGCGCCCGGCGGCAAGGCGGGCGAGCGCCTCACGCTCCTGTACCGCCGGCTGGCGGGGCAGGACCGCTGGGAGCTGCGCGGCACCATCGACACCGACCTCGTCGCGATGGGCAGCCGCGGCGGGCAACTCGCCGTGCTGGAATCGCCGGGCAACTGGACGCTAGTCTCCGAGGACACGCTCGCGACCGGCCGCCCGCTGCCCGGCGGGGCGGCGATCCTCGCGTTCGGCGGCGACGGCCAATCCCTCTGGGCGATCGGCGGCCCGCCACCCGCCGGCGGCGCCCCGCCCGCCTCCGCGCCGGCGGGCACCGACGCGAACGCAGCGACCCGTCCCGCCACGACCGCGCCCGCCACGACCGCGCCCGCCACGACCGCGCCCGCGGCGACGCCGTCCACCCGCCCCGGCGCCGTCGCGACTGCGCCGGCGACGTCTCCGGCGACGTCTGCAGGGGCCGTTCCTTTCGCTCCGCCGAGGTCGTCGACGACGATCGCGCCGTCGCCGGAAACGGCCGCCGCCACGCGGGCGACGACCGCGCCCGCCGTGGACGAGACGGCGGTCGAACGGGCGGTGACGCAGCCCGCCGCGACTCGACCCGCCGCCGCCGTCACAGCGGACGTGCCCGCGACGGCAGCGGCGCTTCGCGTCGGTCCATCCGCGACAACCACAGGGCCCTCGGCGGGCGCCGCGCCCTCGCCCTCGCCCTCGACCGCACCCGCGCGGCCGCTCGGGCTGTTCGTCCTGGGCGCGGGCGGCTGGTCGCGCGTCGCCGACCTGCCCGCCGAGGTGCCGGCCGACCCGCAGGCGGTGTCGCTCTCGTTCGTCGAGCGCGCGCCGTTCGTCGCGTTCCGCGCTGGGCCGCGGTCGGTGCGGGTGGTCCGCCTCGCCGGCACGGTCGGCGACAGCCGCTGGCTGCCGATCGCCGCGCTCGAGCCGGACTTCGACGTGGCGGCCCTGAAGCTGATCGCCGGCACGCCGCGGCCCGTCGTGTGGGTCGCGGCGGAGCAGCCGAGGGCGGCGCTCTACTGGATCGAGCCGGCGGGCCCGCGGCGCGTCGACCTGCCCGCGGCGGCCGACGTGCCGGGCCCGGACACGGCCGTCGCCTACGCGGCGGGGCGGGTCCGCGTGCTGTCGTACGCCGACGGCAAGCTCGTCGAGCAGTCGTACGCCCCGCTGAAGGCGGAGGCTGCCGGTGCGCCGGCGGCCGTGCTGCTGCCGCCGCCGGTCGTGCTGCCGGCGATCGCGCGGTGGCTCGAGCCGGCCGTCACGATCGCGCTGATCTTCACGATCGTCGCCTCGATCCACCGGCGGCGGGAGATGCGCGACGTCGCGCTCCGCCCCGACGCGCTGCACCTCGCGCCCGTCGGCCGCCGGTTCGCCGCCGGCGCGATCGATTTGTCGCCGCTGCTGCTGGCGCTGGGCCTGCTGTCGCTGCACCCGATGTTCCGCGACCCGGCGGCCCCGGCCGAGTCGTGGACGCAGTCGCAGTTCGCGATCCTCGGCGCGGCGGCCGGGCTTTACCTCGCCCACACGGTCGTCGGCGAACTCGTCGCCGGGCGGTCGATCGGCAAGGTCTGCTGCGGCCTGCGCGTGATCGGCCTCGACGGCGAGCGCCCGTCGGTCGCGGCGGTGCTGATCCGCAACGCGCTGCGCATCATCGACGTGTTCATGGCGTTCTTCCCGCTCCTGCTGATCCTCTTCTCCCCCCTCCGCCAGCGCGCCGGCGACGTGGCCGCCGGCACGCTCGTCGTGATGAACACGAAGCGGCAGGAGCAGGAGCCCGCCGGCGACGTCGCCGCGCCCGACTCGCCGAAGACGCCGGACTGAGGCCGTCACGCGCGGCCCGATCGGTGCGACGCCGCGATCCGCCCGCCTCGCCGTTGCCCGCTCCCGTACGGACGGGCGGGCACGCCCGTCGCGGCGACCACCTCGTCCTGCTCCCCCGAATGCCCGGCGGGCTGCATAGGATCGGGTGAGGCGCCGCCGGGCCCGCACCGCTTGCGAACACCCGCTTTCACCCTGTAGTCTGCGGGCAGTCGCGGCGGCGGGCGCCCGGCGAGAGAAGGAATCGATGACCAGCAGCTACCACCTGACACACCTGAAGCAGCTCGAGGCCGAGAGCATCCACATCATCCGCGAGGTGGCGGCCG
>JAUJNJ010000158.1 GCA_030448225.1 Phycisphaerae bacterium | reverse complement strand
CCGGCACCTCCTCGCAGGCGTCGACCAGCAGCTCGGTCAGCCAGTGCGCGAACCAGGCGCGGTCGGCGTGGCTGAGGTCGTTCCAGCAGTCCTGGAAGTCGCTCAGGCGCGCGGCCGCCGTGCCGCGCGGGGCGAGTGCGACGGGCGCCCACCCGGGGGCGATGGCGACGGGCACGGGCTCTGCGATCTGCATCAGTTGGGATGGCACGAGAGTGCCTCCTTTCCTGCGCGCGGCCCGGGGTTACCAGTCCCCGGGCCGCGCTGCATCCTGGTGAGTCAGTCGACGTCGGGGAAGAGGACGCTGTAGCGGCTGCGGCGGGGCGCCGGCGCCGGCTGCCGATCCTCGACGGCGAGGTACTCGCGGATCGCGAGCTGATGCTTGCACTCGCCGGTGCGACCGTTGCGCGCGGCCGGGCAAGTACAGCCGCGCTCGTTCGCGAAGTAGGTCCGCCCGCCGTCCGACGAGGGGAGAATCCAGAAATCGCGGTTGTCGGCCTTGCGCCGACCGTGGACCCACTGCGGGGCGGTGGCGAGGACCGCGGCGACGCGGTCGGCTTGCGGTACAGTGGTCGTTGCCATTAGGGGGACCTCCCTGATGGTTCAGCCGCCTGCGAGGGCCTAATCTCGCGGGCGGCTTTCTTACACTGACATGGTACCACATGCCTCTACATGTGTCAACACCTTAGCTTGACTTACTTCTACATGCCGGCATATGCTATGAGCGGAGGTGCTAGGTATGAGCGACGAGATACTCACGGTCGCCCAAGTAGCGACGCGACTCAAGGTCAATCCCGAGACGGTGCGACGGTGGCTAAGGGCCGGCCAGATGCGCGGCACGTTGCTCGGCGACCGCGCCGGCTGGCGCATCCCGGCATCCGAAGTGAACCGACTGCTCCCGCTCCACTGTCCGAATTGCGGCGAGCCGATCCCGCTCGAGCGCCGTGCCGCGGGCGACTTTCCCTGCGACCGTTGCGGCCAGCTCGTCGCGGTACAACCACTCGGCGACGGACGGCTCGCCGCATGGAACCGTGGCGAGTGCGTCCAAGGCGACGACCCAAAAGCGGCGGCCTGAGCTAGCAGGCCGCCGCAGCACATCCGACCTGTTCACGGCAGGGACGGAGGCAGCGCCATTATGCCAACCGAGCCGGACCGTCCCCAGCCCACCGCGCGGCAGTGGACGGCGGCGAGATCAGCCGCGGCGTTGCGGGCCATCGGCCGCGCCGCCAGGATTGCCACCGCCAGGATCGCCACGGAGAGCGTCGGCATCCGCATGGCCCCGGCGACCGCGGCCATCGAGAGGGTAGCGGCGGCGGCTCAGGCAGCAATCAGGCGAGGCCCTGGGCGTCCCCCAGGGAGCAAGGAGAAGTACCCGACCCCGGAAAGCTACGCCGAGGCGATCCGGGAGCTCCCGGATCGCGCGCGGCGATCCGGTTGGAAGCTGAGCGACGCATCGGATACCCGACTGGCGAAGTGGCTGCGGGTCAGCAAACCCACGGCAGACGCACGGAACGATGAGTACGGCGTCACCTACGACGACATGCGGCGGCAGCGCCGCTGAGCAATGTGTGAAATCAATTGCCGCCCCGAATTGATTGTCGGCCGACCTGTGCAAGCCTTTAGCAGCACAGGAGGTGCGACGTGGCCCGAGGCATCTTCGTCCCGCTGCCCGACGTCCCGCGTGAGGCGTTGTACGAACTCGCCGAGCGCGAGGACCGCGACCCGCGCGTGCAGGCCGCCCGCTTCATCCGCGAGGGGCTCGCCCGCGCCGGCGTCCTAACCGACGACCCGAACACCCAGGCCGCCGGCTCGCGCGCCGCGGCGGTCGGGCAGTAGCATGCCGGCGCGCGACATAAGAAACGACGGCGTCCCCGCCGTGGAAAGCATAGGGACGCCGCCGTTAGGAGTTACACCCTATGATCGCTGATGCGATACCGGGTGGGCAACTCGACGTGCCCACCGACGATCCGCGCCCACCGCGGACGACCGTCGTAGCCGACGCCATCCCCGAGCCGCTCCGATCGCGCGGCTGGTGGGTTTTGTGGCGCTACGAGCTGGACGACGCGGGCAAGTGGACGAAAGTGCCGTATAAGGCCGCCCAGGGCCGGTACAAGGCTTCGTCTACCAATAGTAGAACCTGGGCGACATTCTCCAATGCGTACCGCTTCTACAAGAGTAGGAAGTGGGTCGACGGCATCGGGCTCGTCGTCTCGGCCGGGGACCCGTACTGCGGCGTCGATCTGGACCACTGCCGCGATCCCGAGACCGGCACAATCGAGCCGTGGGCGCTCGCCATCGTGGCCGAGCTGCCGACCTACTGGGAAGTGTCACCGTCCGGCGCCGGACTCCGCGCGTTCTGCACGGGGTCACTCCCGCCGAAGGATCGGAAGTACGGCGGCGTCGAGATGTACGAGGCGGGCCGCTTCATGACCGTCACGGGTCACCGACTCCCCGACGCACGCGAGACGGTCGCGGCGTGCACGGACCAGCTCGCGCGCGTCCACGCCGAGTACATCGTCGAGGCCAAGGCCAAGGCCAAGGCAGAGAAGGCCGCCGAGCGAAAGGCAGCACGAGGCGAGACGACGACCGATCGCGCCGCCGCCCACGAGCCGGCGCCCGAGCGAATGAATGGGCACGCGGCTGGGGCGCTCGCCGATGACCTCGAATTCACCGTCACCGACTCCAAGGACTTGGGCGACGATGATGTGATCCGGGTCGCCCGCGAGGCCAAGAACGGCGACAAGTTCACCCGGCTGTGGAATGGCGACACATCGGACTACCGGACGAAGGACAATGACGGCCGCAGCGAGGCGGACGCCGCCCTGTGCGAGATCCTCGCCTTCTACTGCCGCGGTCGGCGCGACCAGATCGACCGCCTCTTTCGCCGGTCGGGGCTCTACCGCGAGAAGTGGGACCGCGACGACTACCGCGAGCGGACGATCGACCTGGCCCTCGACGGCAAGACCAAGTTCTTCGGCGACGATCGCCCGAAGGGCGAGAGCATCGGCCGGATCGGCATCACAAAGGACCGCGCAAACGGCCATGCGGAGGTTTCCGCGTCAGTTTCCGCGTCGGGTGACGGTGGCGACGACCAGGAAGAAGAGGACGGTTTTCGCGTTACCGCGTTATCGCGTAAGGCTTTCCCGACCAACTGCTTGCCGTACATAGCGCGTCGGTATGTCGTCGCGTCGTCGCGGGCCACGGGGGCGCCGGTCGGTTTCGTAGCTACGCCCCTGCTCGTATTCGCCGGGACTGCCCTTGGGAATGAGCACAGCATCGAGCTGAAGACCGGATTTCGCCAGCGCGCCACGCTGTACGCGGCAGTGGTGGCGCCACCGGGCCAGATGAAGTCACCCGCCATCGATCACGCTCGCTATCCACTGGACGTGCTCCAATCAGAGGCGCACGAGCGGTACACGGACGCGGTCGCCGCCTTCGAGCGCGACCTGGCCGATTGGGAAGAGCTCCCCAAGGCGGAGAAGCGCAACGTGCCGAAGCCGGTTCGGCCGTCACTCCAGCACTTCTACACGACCAACGCCACCACCGAGGCTCTCGCGATCATGCTCCGCGACAACCGGGGGGTGGCGCTCGTGTTTGATGAGCTGACCTCGTGGGTGCACGGCATGAACGCTTACCGAGGCGGCAAGGGCGGCGACCGCCAGGCGTTCCTGAGCCAGTGGGCGGGCGTGCCCTTGAAGATCGACCGAAAGGGCCAGGACACGGTTTTTGTCCCGCGTCCCTGCATCGGGGTGGTGGGCGGTGTTCAGCCCGATCTGTTGAAGGATCTGGCCGACGAGGGCGGCCGACGTGACGGATTCGTCGAGCGCATCCTCTGGGAACACTCGCCCTGCAGGTTCCTCCACTGGACCGACGATACCGTCCCCGAATCCCTCCGCGAGGAGATCGTCGATCTCTTCCGGCGCCTCCGCTACAGCACCGCCGATCGTCCCGTCACGCTGAGCTTGGATGCTCGCGCTCGGTATGTGCGCTGGTACGACGACAACGGCTATTCGATGATCGGCGAGGGGGGTGGCATCGCCGTTGGCATCGCCTCGAAGCTGCCGCTCCAGCTTGCCCGGCTCGCGCTCATCCTCCACGCCCTGGAGTATCCGGACTCCCCCGCGCTTCGCCCGGTGTCCGACGAGACGATGGCAAACGCAATCGAACTGGTCGAGTACTACCGATCGACGGCTCAGGAGATCGTGCCGGCATTTGGGGCCGCGCCGTCTACCGGCACGGCCGGCCTCATGGACCGCATAGAGCGCTTCCTTCTCGGTCGACAGACTACCGATGGCGGGTGGGTTGGGCGTAGCGCGATCCGAGACCACCTCGGCCGCAACCCGTCGAGTGACGACATCAAGGCCGCCTTGGTCGAGCTCAAGAGCGAAGGGCGTGTAGAGAGGCGGGAACGCGCCTCGGATACGGGGAAGGGTGGTCGCCCTGCCGAAGAGTGGCGCGCGGTGTTGAAGGTTCACGCGGACGCCAGTACGCGTGAACGCGGAAACGCGAAAACTCCGGCGCCCACTCCTGGTAGTGATTCCGGTGAGCAGGACGCGGAAACCTACGCGGAAACCTACGCGGAAACTGCCCCCACCCACGTCGTGGAGGACTTCTGATGACCCTCTTCGAGCTGGCGGCGGAGGTCTGGAGCCGTGGCGGCGAGCTGCGCGCGGTCGACGGCCGCATCCGCTACCGCGGCCCGGAACTGGCCGCCGATGATCCGATCCGGGCGGCGATCGTCGAGCACCGCGCCGAGCTCCTGGCGCTCGCGGCCGAGCACGAGCGGAGCCGGCAACCGCGCCAGAGCGCGGCAGATGTCGGGGAGGCAGCATGACCGCCGCCCCCTTCGCCGACCGCCTCGCGCAGGCCCGCACGCTGATCGCGCGCGGCGTGGCGCCGCTCCCCGGCCCCGTCGCCGCCCAGCGGGGGGCGGGCGGCGCGGCGGCCGGGTCCCTGCGCGACGGGGTGGCCGCGGCGCGGGCGGGGGGGGGGCCGCCCCGGGGCGGGGGGGGGGGCCGGGCGGCGGCGGCGGGGGCCGCCGCCCGGGCGGCGGCGGCGGGCGCGCTGGTGGGCGGCGCGGC
>JAUJNJ010000157.1 GCA_030448225.1 Phycisphaerae bacterium | reverse complement strand
ACATCCTGGCTATGGGGCCCGCTGGCGCGGCCCCGAACCCGATGACGGCGGGGTAGCCCTGGCAGATCGCGCGGTAGGTGTCGACCTTTTCCTTGCCCGTCTTCGCGTGCAGGCGGGCGGTCTGGAAAAGGATCGGCGTGCCGCCGAACTCGGCGATCTCGTCCATCTGCCGGCGGTAGAGCGAGACGACGTCCCCCTCGCGCCCCTCCACGTACGCGCCGCCGACGAACCCCACGCCCGGCCCCAGCGCCTCGCGCGTCCACCGCAGCACCTGCGTCTTCTCGGCATCGCTGATGTAGTTCGCGTACCCGGTGTCCATGTTGACGGCGTTCTGCAGCCCGGCCGCCTGCGTCGCGCGGAGGTGCCGCTGGAACGCCTCGACCGCCACCCGGCCGTCGGTCTCGAACGGCAGCAGGGCGGCGGAAATGCCCTCCACCTTGCGGCGGGGGCGGACGCGGGCGTGAATTGTGTCGATCGTCATAAACGTCTCACCTCATCTGCGTTCGTCGCGCGAACCCGGGATTGAACCACGGAGACACGGAGACACGGAGTGAAGACGGAGAAGGCGAGGATGGAAGATGGAGGAAGACGTTTGGCCACATGTGCTCATTCCATCCGCCATCTTTCATCCTCCAGCTTCGTCTTCTCCGTCCTACCTCCGAGTCTCTGTGTCTCCGTGGTTCAGTTCCTCTCCTCGCTCAACCGCGCCCCTGCGCTTTGACCGCCTTCAGCCGGCCCATCATTTCCGACGACTTGTAGTAATCGTCGAGCGGGTAACAGCCGGACGGGATGCCGTTGCGCGGGGCGGTCGTGCAGTCGCTGAACGTGCGGCAGACCTTCTTCGTCTGGAACGCGTTGCCCGCGATCGGGTCCCACAGGATCGCCGGGTACGACAGCACCACCCGGCCGAGGCCGACGAGGTCGACCCACCCGTCGCGCACCGCCGCCTGCGCGACGTGCGGCATGAACTCCTGCAAATACGAATAGCCGGTGCCGATCAGCAGCAACTCGGGGAACTGCGCCTTGAGCGTTCGCACCACGCGCATCTGCCGGGCCACGCCGATCAGCGGGTCCTCCGGCGGCAGGTAGCCGTCGCACGGCGGGTAGAACGCCGGCCGCTGCACGTGCGGGTTGTAGTAGGGGCTGCCGGCCGTGAGGTTCACGAGGCGCACGTCGAGGTCGCGCAGCAGCGACAGGAACTTTACCGGCTCGGCGAGGTCGGGCTCGAGCGGGTTGTTCGCGTTAACGCCGAAGCCCCAGCGGTAGGGGAGCAGGTCGCCGAACGGCTCGGGCACGCCGGGGCCGGGCTTGCCAGGCTTGGTGCGCTGCGGGTCGGGGCGGAAGGGGACGACGTCGAACGCCGACAGGCGCACGCCGACCTTCATCCGCGGCGCGACCGCGCGCATCCCCTGCACGACTTCGCGGAAGAAGCGCGTGCGGTTCTCGAACGAGCCGCCGTAGTCGCCCGGGCGGGTGTGGGCGCCGAGGAACTCGTGCAGCAGGTAGCCGTGGCAGTGCTTCACGTCCACGAAGTCGTAGCCTGCCGCGTCGGCGACGCGCACGGCGGCGAGGAAGTCGTCGACGAGCTTGCGCACGTCGCCGTCGCCCAGCGTCCGCGAGTCGTCCGTGACACCGACGCGCCGGTCGAGGATCGGGTGGCGGTGCGCGACGAGCGGCTCGGGGCGCCCCTTCACGTTCGGCACGCTGTAGCGGCCGGAATGCGTGAGCTGCAAGCCGATCACAAGCCCCGCGTCCGACCCTGTGACGGCCACGTGCTCGGCCACGAGCGCTTCGCGCAGCTTCGCCAAGTCGGCGATGGTGTCTTCGCGGGCGACGAGTTGGTTCGGGTTCGCCCGCCCGTCGTGGCGGATCGCGACGGCCTCGCCGCCCCAGATGAGTTTTGCCCCGGACGCGCCGAACCGCTGCCACCGGCGCACGGTCGCCTCGCTCGGCCGGCCGTCGGGCGTGCCGTCCCACCCTTCCATCGGGTGGACGCAGATGCGGTTGCCGATCGTCACGCCGCCGGCCGACGCGGGGCGGGCCAGCGGCGAGTCGTCGCCGCGCAGCATCTCGCGGTCGCACGGCAGGTCGAGGTCCAGACCGGCGGCGTAATCGCGGAAGGCGTCGACGTCGCGCAACGCGCCCAGCCGCTGGTAGCTCGTCGCTTCTGCCATCTCGCTCCCGGTGTGTGACCCGCCGCCGATTGCGGTTCGCGCGTCGAGCGGCCGATTGATCATCCGCCGCGCCCGAACGGCCATCGCATCCGCCCGTCCCCGCCGCGAGTAGCGATTATCCTTCCACTCGCCGCGCCCGCAACTGTCGCACGCCGGGGCGTCGTCGCTTCAGACCTTCGCTTCGGGCCGTTCCAGACGTGGTGCGATGTGCGTTGCCCGCCGGCGTTGCGGGCGCGGACGGAGCAAATGACGCCCGGCATATTCCACGGGTTGCGCGGGGCAGCGCGACGCAAGCCCTGCAACCGGCGCCGCCGCCCCCGGCCGCAGCCCTTACCCATCTTCAACGTCGGCCTAAGGGGAAACGAGCGGGCGGATTGCTGATTCCCCCGCAAGCCGGGCGCTGTCATCGTACGTTTGACGTGAGGAACCCCTATGCAGACGTCGGACACGCCATCGTGGAAGCACGCCTTCGAGACCGCCGCCCCCGCCGCGCGGCGGAACGAGCCCGCCACGGCGCCCGCGCCGGAGCCCACCCCGTCGACCACCGCAGCCGAACGCGCCGCCGAAGAACCCGAGCGCTGGGACGGCATGTCCTAAGAGCGTCTGAAAGTACCGCGTTCAGCAGGTTGTCATCCTGAGCGCAGCGAAGGATCTCTCGCGGCTCTCGCGCGGATCGCGGGAGATCCTCCGCTGCGCTCAGGATGACACACCCCCGCGAACCAGTACTTGTAGAAACTCTAACAAATGAACGCCAAGACGCCGAGACGCCAAGGTAGGAGGAGGGGAAACACAACAGCAGGGAACGGATGCTTCTCTCGTCCTTCCTCATGGCGTCTTGGCGTTCACCATTCTCTTAGAGTCTCTTAGAAGCTCACACTTGCGGCGGGCGTCGCGTCGCGCCACCGCGTCGAATCGATCAATCGTACAGTCCCGACGGGCGTGCAATGTCATGCTGCTGCTCGTCGAATCCGAAGTCGGATGTTCCGCCCCCGCTCGACCAGCCGCGGATGATGTTGGCGCCCTACGCTGGACGCCCGCCACCTGCTCGCTATGTGCGCACCACCCTTGACTGCCCGCTTCCAAGCACGGATGACCCGCGAAACGGCCGATCACGCGATCGGCACGTCTTTGTTCTAGCGGGCCGTGCGCTGGCCGTCTGCTCGATCCTCGCGTCCCTGGTCTCGCCTTCGCGCGGTCGCTGGCAGCGATGGCCGGCGGTGCGAGTTCGCCCGCTCGATCAGCCGAGGCCGCGTCCTGCACGAGCTGTTCGCGCGCGCGGCGGCCTGCTTCACGACGGCACGAGCGCGTCGCCGTCTGTGGCTGGGCAACTGCTCACCGTACGCCTGATCGCTCGCCGACGACGCGTCCTCGACAGCCGCCGTCCCCGCGCGTTCGCCTTTCCCGACGGCCACGTCTACTCTCACCTGGCGGGCTCGTCGACCTGCTCGGTCACGACGACGAACTCGCCACGCATCGCCCACGAGGCCGGGCACCCTCGCCGGGACGGCTATTTCCCGCGCCGAGCCTCTGCCGCCTCAAGGGACACGTGGCCGGGCCGACGACGGTGGAGGCTCGCCGACGACGTCGCGTTCGAATTGCTCGCCCGCGCCGGCTACGCCGACCTTCGCCGCGCTGGCCCGCGCCCCTTCCGCAAGGTCGCCGCCTCGCTGCTGACCGCGCTGCTGCGCACTTCGCCCGCCTCGCCCGCGGACCGACCGACGCCGCGTCGGCGGTGTTCGTCCGCGGCGTCGCAGGCACGAGAAGACGCACGGGCGCGTCTCTGCCTGATTGCCGCCTCCTGCCGTTTCAGCTCAAGCGCGCGTCCCGTCCTGGCACAAACCTGCTTCGGTCTCAGCGACGTGGTCGTCGCGCGAATTCGGATTTGCCGCCGCCGCCGCCGCCGACGCCGATGCCGACGCCGCCAGGTGTCGGCGCTACCCGCCGAAGGCCGAGGATGTCCGGCCTGCGCCTTCCACGGCGTACCTCGCAGACGAACCTCGATGACCTCGCCGTCCTCCAGTTCCACGCTCCCGATCCCCAGCGGCGCCGGATGGCGGTGACGAACGCGTTGAACGCCTGCAGCGACATCTCCTACACCTCCACCTCGATCGCCGTGCCGGTCCGCCGGCCAGTGCGACCAGCTCTGCTCGGCGGCGTCGTGGCGGGCAGGGCGAAGAGTTGGTAGGCGGCCGTCGTTCGTGTCGTGCGAACGAGCATGGCCGGCGCGCGGCCGGTGAGTTGATGATTCAGCGGCTGCCCCGAGGCGGCCGGGACCACCGCGAGCATCACGCGAGAGGTTTCCGGCCGGCAGCGCCATGCGCGAATCGGCTGGCCCCGCGCACGCCGATACGGATGTGTCGCCCGGTGCTCCTCGCGAGCATGGAAGCGCAGCCGAACTCGCCTGGACGGCAGCGACGTTCAGCGATCTGCTCGTGGCTGCCCGCGCCGCGGACGCCGTCGACGTCGTTGCTCGCCGGCATCGGCTGGCTCGTCGCGCCGAGGCGCCGTGCCGAGGCTGTAGTAGCGGTCGCCGAGCGCCGCGGCCAGCGGGCGGTCGAGGCCCGCGCGAGCAGCGTGACGCCGAGCGGCAGTCCGTTCGAATGAAAGCCGTTGGGCACCGCGATCGCGCGGTGAGGTCGAGCAGGTTCACGAAGTTCGTGTAGTGCCCGAGGTTGCTGAGTCGACCGATCGGCGTTCACCTCGTCGATCGTAGATCGTGCCGGTCGTCGGCAGAGCAGTATCGTCCATCCGCGCCCTCTCGGCGGGCGCCCGCTGGCGCCGCGGCTCCAGCTCGTAGAACGACGCGAACGCGTCGACCGCCGACCACCGCTCGCCGCCGGCGATGATCTGCCGCGTGACCGGCAGCAGCGCGTCCGGCCGCTCGCCCAACAACTCGCGCACGACGGCGAGGCGCTCGGCGACCCACGGCCCCTCGTACAGCAGCCGGGCGGCGTCGGCGAACGGGCGGTAGTCGATCGTCACCGGCGTGCCGCCAAGCGCCGCCATACGCCGGACCGACGCGCCGAACGCCGCCTCGGCGTCGGCGTTGCCGAAGAACGTGAGCTGATCCGCCGCCGGCACGCCGAAGCGAAAGCCGGGACCGAAGGAGCCGGCGGGGCGCGTTAGCGCGATGGCGGCGACGTCGCGAGAGTAGGGGTCGGCGGCGTCGGGCCCGGCGATGACGTCGAGGACGATTTGCGCGTCGTCGCAGGTGAGGGCGAAGATCGACACGCAGTCGAGCGAGCGGCAGGCCGGCACGACGCCCCCCGTGCTGACGAGGCCGCGCGTGGGCTTGAGGCCGACGAGGTTGTTGAACGCCGCCGGCACGCGGCCCGAGCCAGCGGTGTCGGTGCCGAGCGCGAAGCCGACGAGCCCCGCCGCCACCGCGACGGCCGACCCGGAACTCGAGCCGCCGGGGATGTAGCGGCGATCGAACGCGTTGCGCGGCGTGCCGTACGGCGACCGCGTGCCCACGAGGCCCGTGGCGAACTGGTCGAGGTTCGTCTTGCCGGCGAGGATCGCGCCGGCGTCGATCAGGCGCGTCACCGCGGTGGCCGATCGCGCGGCGGTGTACGCGTAGGCGGGGCAGGCGGCGGTCGTGGGCAGGCCGGCTACGTCGATGTTGTCCTTCACCGCGAACGGCACGCCCAGCAGCGGCAGCGCCGCCCCCGCCCGCCGCCACACGTCGGCCGCGTCGACCTGCGCGCGGACGGCGACGTCGTCGAGGAGGTGAATCCATACGGCCGGGTCGTCGTACGCCCGCGCGCGGCGCAGCGCGTCGGCGGCGACGTCGTACGCGTCGACCGCGCCGGCCGTGATGAGCGGCGCGAGGTGCGAGATGCGGAAGGACTGCCGCCCGTCGTTCGCCATGACTGCTCCCGATCAGACCGCCGCCGCGAAGCCGCCGTCCGGGCGGGCGGTCACTCGGGCTGCGGCGCGGCGGCGAGAAAGACGATCGGCGGGGCGGGTGAATGTGTCGTCCGAAGTGCGCGGCCGAGCGGTGGCGGCCGGCGCGGCCGGAATGAAGTGCGGCGTCGGCATCGCCGTCAGTCAATCCGCCGCCGGCGACGACGTGACTTGGCGACGTCAAAAACCTCCGCGCTCCCGCGACGCGGCCTACACTTCCACAGCGAAGGAACCCGACCGGCCCGGCACGCGGCAATCGTCTCGCGGCGGCGAGCGGCTGGTCATAACGGAACGAGGTGTCTCCATGTTGAAGCAGCTCTTGCTCGGCGGCGCGTTCGTCGCATTTACTTCAGTCACCGCGTCGGCGGCCGAATCGAGCGGGCGGTACCGCGTGCTCGTCGGCTCCGGCGGCGGCAACGCGCAGCCGCACTACCGGTACGTCCGCGTCGAGGCCGGCGCGACCCGCACCGACGCGCCCTACGCCCTCACCGGCCGCGCGGCGGAGCGGCCCGTCCGCTACCGCACCGCCACGACCCAAGGCGGCAACACCCGCTTTCAGCTGATGGTGCCGCGGCGGGACTGACCCGTTCGCGTCTCGCGCGGGTGCCGACGATGACTCACCGGGGCGGGCGCGCGGCAGCGCGCCTGCCCCCGTCTCGTTTTCGGCGGCCCCGCGCCGGCCGCCGTCGAGCCCGGTCCCGATTCGCGACCCCTTCTCATGGTGTGTGTTCCCGGCCCCCTCCGCGGCCCCCCCAGAACGGGCCGCTGTCGCTGCGAAACCGGCGCCAGCTGCAGGCGAACCGGTCGATGTGCGCCACCACCGGCAGCGGGTCACCGCCCGGGCCCGGCAGCTCACGGTTCAGCCACTCGATGTCACCGGTCGCGCGCAGGTAGGCGTCGATCGTCTGCACCATCGCGTAGTCGTTGACCGCGTAC
>JAUJNJ010000013.1 GCA_030448225.1 Phycisphaerae bacterium | reverse complement strand
CTCACCGACCGCACCGCCGCCCTTCGGGGCATCCACCTCCCGCACTCGGCGGACCTGCGGCGGGTGGTGAGCGAGATGCTGCCGGAGCTGCCGGCCGAACTCGGGGGCGGCCCGACGCCTGCCCTGCTGCGCGACGCGCGCTGGTTCAGCCTGGCGCTCGACCTGCCGCCCGACGGCTCGGTCACGCTTCGCTTCGGCGCCGCCGACCCCGCGGCGGCCGCCGGCCTGGCCCGCCGGCACGAGGCCGCCGTGGCGGCGCTTACGAAGAACGCCGCCGTCAACCGGCTGCTGCCCGACGCCGGCACGTTCTTCGCGCGGGACGTGAAGCCGTCGGTCGAGGGGGACCTCTTCACCGTGACGGTGGCGCAGGCCGGGATCGACCGGGTGATGCCCGGCCTCGCCCGCGCCGCCGGCGACGCGCGGCGGGACGGCGCGATCGCGCGGTCGGCGTCGAACCTCAAGCGGCTCGGCGTGGCGTGCGTCGTGTACGCCGCCGAGCACAAGGGCAGCTTCCCCGACGACCTCGGCGCGATCGCGAAGCTGCCCAACGTCCCCGCCGACGCGCTGGTTAACCCGCGTCAGCCCGAGCGGCGGCCGGGCTACGTTTACATCAAGCCGGCGAAGGGGACGGGGACCGCATCCGAGACGATCGTGATGCACGAGGCGTACGACGAGGGCCAATGGCCGACGGAAGGGATCCACGTCGGCTACGGCGACGGCCACGTGGCGTTCGTCGCCGGCGAGGCCGCGTTCAAGGCGCAGCTCGAGGCGACGCGGAAAGCGAACGGCGGGTGAGGTGACTCTGTGGCGGGCTGTCGAAGTCGGACGGCGAAGATTCGCGGCATGCTTTACGAACCTGCCCGGAGACGACCCGTCCGCACCACACCCTTCCCCTCTCCTAGACGCCGGGGAGGGGGAGGGTGCTGCTGCGGTTTCGTTCCGTGGGTCGCGCGCACTATGCGAGGCGGAAGCGGTCGCGGAGGTCGTTGAACTGTGCGACGCGCTCGGGCTTGGGGGCGCTGCCGCCGAAGGTGAGGAAGACCTTGAACGCGGCGGCGCCGGCGCGGTCGTAGAACTGGAAGCTGAGCGTGTTCACGCCGTCCATGTGGCCCGGCTTCTCGACGGCGAACGCCGCGCCGATCGTGGCCGGGCGGACGTGCATGTCGAGCGTCTTGGTCTGGACGTTGAAGTACTCGCCGAACGTGCTGAAGTTCCCGAACGCGCCGAACGACTCGAGCGTGACGGCCCCGTTGGTCACGATCACGTGGACCGGCCCGAGCGGCTCCAGCGCCCGCAGCAGTTCCTCGAACCGGGCGGCGTCGAGTTCGACCGCCATCCGCTCGGGCAGCGCGCGGATCACCGCCTCCTCGCACACGCCGAGTTCGCGGCAGAGTTGGAGCGTCATCTTCCGCGGGTTGCGCTCGAACGCCGCCCGGATGCGGGCGCGGTCATCCGCATCGGTGGCGGCGGCGGCGGTGGCGGCGGCGGTCACGTCTGGGTTTGCTGCGGCACTCATCCCGTCCTCCGTCGGCCGAGCCCCTTCATCCCGAAACGACGGGGCACGCGGGGGCGCGGCCGCGCACTCTAATCGCTTGCGACCGATCGTGAAATGCGCGGCGAGGCCCCACCGTCCTGCGCGGGGGCGAACTGCAACCGCGGAGACGCGGAGGCGCGGAGACGGACGCGGCGGAAGAGGAGGAACGACCGAGCCGTCGGGGGACGTCGCCGGGCGGGTGGCCGGGCGACGTGAAATAGCCGCAACGCCGGGCGACGCGCACCCGTCCCGCGCGCGGCACACGTCCCGCGCGGGTGGCGGCGAAACGTTACCCCTGGGCAGCCTGCGCGATCGCGACCCTCGTCGACCCTCGTCGACCCTCGTCGACTCTCGCTGGTGACGCTTGACCGTTGCCCCTTGACCGTCGCCCCGACGCCCGCCCCCTTCTCCTCCGCGTCGCCGCGTCGCGGCGGTTGCGTTTGTCGCAGACGCACCCGGACAAAACCCCGCGAAACGTCCCGCCGGGCGGTCGCCCGCGGCTGGGGATTGTGCTAGGGTTACGGGTTGGTCCCGTAAACCGAACTTGAAAGGCAGGCCGCTGACATGTCACTCCGCTCGCTGATCGACACCGGCACGAAGGTTTGGCTCGACTCGATCGACCCGGACCTCGTGAAGAAGAACCGCGCGCTGGGCGCGACCGGCGCGACGTCCAACCCGATCATCGTGGCCGACATCGTCAAGGGCGGCGCGTACGACGAGGAGATCCTGGAGCTCATCGAGGAGGGGCAGGACGACTCGACGATCGCTTGGAACATGACCGACCACCTCGTCCACGACGCGCAGGAGGTCTTCTGGCCCGTGTGGCAGGCCACCGGCGGCGACGACGGGTACGTCAGCTTCGAGCTCGACCCGCTCCTGGAGGACAAGCAGAACCCCGTCCCCACCGACGAGGCGACCCGCCGCTACGTCGAGCTCGGCAAGCAGTGGGCCCAGGGGCACAAGAACCGGATGATCAAGGTCCCGGCCACCGCCGCGGGCCTGGCGTCGCTGGAGGAACTGGCCGCCGCAGGGATCACGCTGAACGTGACGCTGATCTTCTCGGACCGCCAGTACCGCACCGCGCGCGACAACGTGTGGCGCGGCGCGCAGCGGCGCAAGGACGGGCTGGCCGGGTTCAAGAGCGTCTACAGCATCTTCGTGTCGCGCGTCGACGTGTACACCGAGAAGCACGTGCCCGACTTGTCGCCCGCCGCGCAGGGGATGGTGGGGATCGTGAACGTGAAGAAGCTGTGGCGCGAGAACCAGGCGTTCTGGGCCGACAAGGGGCTGGCGCTGAAGCAGGAGATCATCTTCGCCAGCACCGGCACGAAGAAGAAGACCGACGCGCCGGACAAGTACGTCGCCGCGCTCGCCGGGAGCGACATCCAGACCAACCCGCCGGCCACGAACGACGCGGTCGAGAAGCTCGGCCGTCAGTACGCCCGGCAGGTCGACCAGATGCCGGCGGACGAGGTCGTGCGGGAGATCGAGGAGAAGGTCGACGCCGACCGCCTCGAAGAGGTGCTGATGACCGAGGGCACCGCGAAGTTCGCCGACCCGCAGAAGTCCCTCCTGAAGCAGATCGCCGACAAGCGCGCCAGCCTGGCACCGGCGAAGTAGGCGAAAGACGTGGTGGGGTGGTGGGGTGGTCGGGTGGTGGAGTAGAACGGTAAAACACCGGCCCCCTCACCCCACCACTCCACCACCCGACCACCCCACCACGTCCCCTCCCCTCCCCCGCCTGTCCATATCTTCCGTTTTCGTTGACACCTCAAGTTGGGGCCGTTAGAACATCGGCCGCGGATCGCATCCCTCGTCGGGAGTCTCGCGCGCGACGCACGGGGGCCTGGAGCGGACACGCCCCGGCGCTTGCGTGGCTCCCGCCTGCCTCACGCCGGGCCCGGCGCGGTCGTCGCGTGCATCGCCGGACGAGGACACCACCGGAAGCTTCAGCCCACCGTTACTGGTCGATTACTTTCAGCCCCGATCGTGCCGCGGCGGCACCGTTCGTTCGTCGCGCGCGTCCGCGTCGGCGGCTGAGGAGGATAAGCGTCGATGTCTGTATCCCGCGCGCCTCACAAGCTGCTCTCCTGTTCGCCTCCTCCCGCGCCGCCGCGCGCCGCCCGCGAGGGCCGCCGCGCCGCCGCCTCCGCGGGCCGCGGCGCCGTCCGCGCCGCCGCCGTCGGCGCCGCGATCGAAATGCTGGAAGAGCGACAGCTGTTCGTGACGCTCAACGCCGGCGACCAGTTCATCTACAGCGTGTTCCAGGGCACGGGCCCGGGCGTCTCGCAGATCGAGATCAACGTCGGCCCGGGCGTGGTCGCCGAGATCGTCGGCGCCCGCGGCACGCAGATCGGCGACATGTCCGGCCTGCTCAACGGCACGCCGGTCAACGGCGGCGGGCAGAACGACCTGTACGCGATCTACGTCGCGCAGTCCACGAGCCACTCGTGGATCACCGTCACCGCGCGGCGGCTCCGCGAGCCGGCCCAGGCCCCGTTCCAGGGCGCGGTCGGCAACCTGGCGATCACGAACACCGAGGGCGAGTCCGGCACGGTCGAGCAGCCGATCACGATCGCGCCGGGCGCGGACACGGGCCGGGCCTACCTCGGCGGGCGCATCGGCGTCCGCCCGGGTGATGCGGCGCAGGCCGCGCCGTTCCGACCGATCACCACCGCCCCGGTCACGCCGATCGGCGTGATCCCGGGCGACGCGAACATCCAGGCCGGGTTCTACGTCGCCGACGGCAACGACTTCGGCACGTTCATCTTCGACGGCACCGTCACCGGCCGCGTCGACGTCGGCGGGAGCATGAACACGTTCTACGCCGGGTGGGTCCTGACCGGCGACGCCACCGGCGAGGTCGGGGTGCGGCGCACCGCCACCGTCTCGGTCCCGGACAACTTCAACGTCGACGGCGACCTCCGCAACCTCGTCTCGGTCGACTCGATCGGCACCGAGGACTACTCCGGCATCGCCAACGACGACCCCCGTTACCTCAGCGGGTTCGACCTCCAGGTCGGCGGGCAGCTCGGGCAGGTCGTGACCCGCGACGCGTTCGCCGGCAAGATCGACGTCGTGAACGACCCGGCCGTCGTGGGGATCAACCGGGCCTACAACGAACTAGAGTACGTCGTGGTCCCGCGGCCCGCCGGCCCGGGTCAGAGCTTCCTCCGCGACCTGATCACCGCCGACGACTTGACCGACCCCATTCGCAACGACACGTTCCAGACGCCGCAGATCCTCGGCTCGTTCGAGCGGGAGGTCCCGGGCCTCGGCCGCCAGTTCGTGGCCGAGGTCAACGGCCTGCTCCAGAGCACGCCGCCCCTCACCGACCAGGCCGACTACTACGGCGTCGCGCTCATGGCCGGGCAGAAGGTCGTCGTCGACCTCTCGTCCGCCCCCTTCGACTTCGACGGCGACGGCATCATCGACACCGGCATCGACACCGACGGCGACGGCGTCATCGACAGCGGCGGCAGCGACCTCGACGGCGACGGCGTCATCGAGGCCGACGAGAACTCCGCGTTCGGCCTGAACATCGGCATCTTCGACCCGGACGGGCGGCTCATCGCGTCGGACTACTCCAACTCGCTGACCCAACTGATCGACGTGCCGATCGGCTTCACCGCCGACCGCCCGGGCCTGTACCGCATCGCGGTCGCCACCATCAACAACGTCGACTTCCTCGGCCCGGGCATCAACAACCTGACCGTGCCGTACAACATCCTCGTCCGCGGCGTGGGCGAACTCGGCATGGGCGGGTTGGCCGCGACCAACCGGGCGGCGGCGATGACCGAGCTCACGTTCGACCCGACGCCCATCCCCACGCCGACCCCGACCCCGACCCCGATCCCCACGTTCCTCCCCGACCCCGGATGGCGCATCCGGCGGGGGGACCTCGGCGCGATCGAGGCGGGCGGTGCGATGCACTCCCTGATCTCCCCCACGCTCGGCGACCGCACCGTGGCGGTCGACACCGGCGACCTCCGCTCGATCAACGCCGCGACGATCGGCACGCTCGGCGGCAACGTGTTCGACGTGGTCGGCATCGAGGTCCCGGTCGGCAGCATCGGCGTGCTCAGCACGCCGCGCAACCGCCTGGGCGAACCCGACCTGACGACCGGCTCGATCTCGATCCAGACGACTGCCGACGAACTGGGCGCGCCGATCGCGATCGGCCGCAACATCCAGCTCATCTCGGCCGGCGGGAACTTCTTCGGCGACCTGCGCGTCAACGGCGGCATCGGCGTGATCCGCGCCGGCCAGATCGCCACCACCAACGACTTCACGCAGCTGTTCGTCGATTTCGACCGCACCGGCCGCGACGGGATCATCGACCTGATCGAGTCGCAGACGGACCTCGGCTCGCTCACCGGCGGCGGCATCGCGATCGACACCGGCGTCGGCGGCAACGTCCGCTACATCCAGGCGAACGGCGAGTTGTACCTCGACACGTTCTTCGGCGGCGGCTCGCTCTCGCCCAACCAGTACGCCGCCGGCGAGGAGGCGGTCGTCGTCGACGACTCCGGCTCCCGCATCCGGCTCATCCCCACCGGCGGGGCGGCCGGCACGTCGGGGCCGAACATGTCGGTGACGACCTACCCGATCCGCTCGGGCGGCAGCGTCCTGATCGACGTGACGAGCGACGGCAACCTCGAGGTCGAGGGCATCGGCGCCGGCAGCGCCGAGGTCAGCCGCATGGAGATCCGCGGCACCGGCCGCCGCGTCATCAGCGAGTCGGACCTCGACGTCCCGCCGCCCCCGGACGTCAGCGCCGAGCGCGGCGACCTCGAGGACGACGAGCTGCAGCTCGAGCCCTCCTCGGCGACCGCCACCTCGCTCGAGGCGCTGATCACCGGCGGCATCGTCGTCGACGTGCTCGACGTCGTCGTCACCCGCCCGGCCGGGGGCCGCGGCGGCGGCGGCAACCCCACCACCAAACGCAACGAGACCCCCCGCGAGAGAGACAACGTGCTGGCCGCGAGCATCGGCGCGCTGTGGGCGGGGCGCCCGCACCGCCAGCCGCACAAACACACCGGCGCCCCCCCCGTGCGGGGGCGCGCGCTGACGTTCACCGACAACCTGACGCCCAGCCCCCGCGGCCCGCGCCAGTCCGACTCCAGTCGACGGCGCCGGGGCGAACGCCGTCGGCGACACGTTCCCGTTCCTTCAGCAGACGACCGGCATCCAGGTGGTCGGCGGCAACATCCTGACGATCACCTCGGACATGGGCATCGGCAACGTGATGGTGCACGGCAGCATCGGGTCGGTCCCCAACGCCGACCGTGAGGACGACGGCGACAACGCGTTCGAGGGGATCAACGCCCCGGTCGTCGCGTTCAACTTCAACCCCGTCCCCGACCTCAACGCCCGCGGCGGCCTGGAGACGACGCGCCTCGCCGGGCGCATCAACTTCGTCAACATCGGCGACGGCATCCTCCCCAGCGGCACCGGCAACCTCGGCTTCGCCGGCCTCTACGCCGACCGCCCGATCGGCCCGATCACCAACCAGGGCCTGCTGTCCGACATCCGCGGCGACATCGTGTCGCGCGCTGGAGATCGGCCTGATCACGCTCCGGGACGGCGCTGTCATCGACTCGGACATCTTCGTCGCCACCACGTTCGAGCAGAGCTCGGAAACGACCGACACGTTCTCGATCCCCACCGACGTCGGCCCGCTCTCGGACCCGGTCTTCGAACTCACCGGCATCGAGATCAACGGCCAGGGCGGCATCCTCAGCTCGCTCATCTCCGCCGCCGACGTCAACGCTGATCGAGATCAACAACGGCTTCGGCTTCATCAACTCGATCCTGAGCACGATCTCCAGCACGCGGGTGGAGGGCATCCAGACCGACGGGTACGGCATCCGCGACAGCGTCATCGACGTCGGCTCCAGCGGCGGGTCGATCTCGGCCCGCGGCGACGGCAGCAGCTCGAGCGTGCTGCGGTTCACCCCTCGGTCCGCTTCAGCGAGAGCCTCGCCGCCGACCCCGGGTTCCTCGACCCGTTCTTCAACGTCGGCCCGGACATCCGCAGCGACCTGTACTACGCGCTGGGCATCACGCCCGAAACGCCCGAGGTGGCCGGCGTGACCGACACCGGCGTGATCGAGGACACCATCATCGCCGGCAACGGCGACCTCAGCAGCGTCGCGGCGTACTCGATCCGCGGGCGCGACTTCGACGGTTTCCCGCTTCCTCGACGCCGACAACGTCCTCTTCAGCGACCGCGTGCTCGCCCGGACGCTGGAGCCGATGCAAGTCAACGTCTCCAACGGCATCGGCACGATCGTCACCCGCGGGCCCATCGAGGGCCTGGCGGCGACGACCGGGCGCATCGACAAGTTCCTGCCCGGCCGCGACCTGTTCAACACCGACGTGACGATCTCCGGGCCGATCAACCGGATGCGGATCAACGGCAGCGTCGCGCGGGACTCGTCGATCAACGCGGTCGGCAACAACGGCAAGATCAAGTACCTCCAGGTCAACGGCGACCTGATCGGCGACGTGAACTCGACCGGCCGGATCGGCACGATCAAGGTGCTGGGCAACATCGCCGGCACGATCACCTCCAGCCTCGGCACCGACCGCCGCGTCTCGATCAGCAACCTGCAGTTCGCCGGCGTCGCGCCGGGCGAGGAACTGATCGTCAACGGCTACGCGGGCAAGGATCACGTCGACCGGCAACCTCGGCGGCGCCCGGCCAGCAGGTGACGGTCAACGGGTCGGCGAAGGTGCTGCAGGTCAGGGGCGTGCTCCAGGCGGTCGTCACCGTGACCGACGACCTCGGCCGCCTCGACGTCCGCGACGACATCTTCGCCGCCGCCGTCGGCGTCGGCGACACGCTGGGCCTGCTGAAGGTCGGCGGGAACATCACCGAGGAGAGCACCGTGCAGGCCCGCGTGATCCGCCGGCAGGCGATCGGCGGCCAGGTGTTCGGCCAGGTGATCGTCACCGGCTGATCCCCGGCCCCGCCGCGGGCGACGGGCGGGCGCTTCCCGCCGCCCCCGCCGCGCGACCGACATCCCGCCGAGCCACTCGCGGCTTCGCGAACCAGGCCCCGCGCTTCGGCGCCCTGCGAAACCGCGAGCGTTGCAAGGACGCGGAGCGGGGAAATCGAGGCAAGGAATGGCGCGTGGAGGACGTGCCCGCTCAAGCGGCCACGCGGGGGGCGGGGACGTGCTGCGGGGCGATCGGGTCGTGCCACGCGGTTCTGCGCGGCACCGTGTCGCCGGTCACGACGACGTGGGCTGCCGAGCCGGCGGCGTTCACGAGTGACGTCGGGCGCGGGCATCGAAGTCGGGTTGCGCAGCACAGCGATTCGGCCGCCGTCCGGCCGGCCGCGGCGGTTTCACCAACACGCCGGATGTGACGGCGGGTATCATCGGCCGTCATGCCCAGACCACGTGGCACCTCCCCGGCGGTTCGCCTGCTCGTCGGATGGCTCTCGATCGCCGCCGCCGCGCCCTCGCCGCCGCGGCCGACGCGGCCACCGACCGCCCCGCCCGCCGCCGGCCGACGCCGCCGTTGGGGCCGAGGCGGGCGCGGAACCCGCCCCGCGGCGTCCGCCCGGCGGCGTCCGGCCCGCGGCGTCCGGCCCGCGACGCGTCCGATCGGCGGCCGCGTCGGCGGCTCGATCCCGCGGCGGTGCTGGCGCGTCTTGCGAGTGAGGACTGGAAGGAACGGCAGGCCGCGGAGCACGACCTCGTCCGCCGCGGCGACGACGGCGGCGGCGATCGAGCGGCTGCTGAAGCGGCGACGGCGTCGACGCCGAGGTCCGCCGCCCGGCTCGAGGGGCGGCACGCCCAGATCGACCAGGACCGCCGCAGCGGCGTCCTACGTCACGCTCCGCCTGAAGGACGCCGCGCGCGCGACGTGCTGGCCGAACTTTCCCGCCAGGCCCGCGCGTGATCCGCACCTACCCGGACAACCTGTTCGACCACGGCCGGTGGCCGACCGTGTCGATCGACCTCGACCGCGTCCCGTTCTGGGACGCCGTCCGCCCGCGTCGCGCCCGATGCTCGGCCTCGACCTCAACCCGTGGGACCAGGGCCTGCACGCTCATGCGGCGGCGGCGGCGGCGGCGGGCAGATGAGCGGCCCGGCCCGCACCGACGAGCCGTTCCTCGTCGTGGCCAGCTCGGTCTCCTTGCACAACAGACCGCCCAGCTCGCCGGCGGGCGCGACGACTGGCAGGACGAGTTCGGCGTGCAACTCTCGGCGTTCGCCGAGCCGAAGCTCGCGGTGCTCTGGTGCGGCTCGGACGTCGCGGTCGAGGAGGCGGTCGACGACCGCGGCAACTCCCCTCGCCCTCCCCGCGGACGGCGGCGCCCGTTGCCGAAGAGCGGGGCGCACCTACGGCGGCGGCGGGGCGGCGGCGCTGGACGCTCTACGCGCGGCTGCGCTACCCGCCGGGCAACGCCGGCACCCCGCATCGCCCGCCTACGCGGCAGCGTCACGTTCGCCCTCCAGGCCGAGAGCAGATGATCGAGGTGCCCGACGTGCTGCGCGCGCGAGGGTGTCGCGCGTGATCGACGGCGTCGCGGTGACGGTCAGGGCCTCCGCCGGGTCGTAGCGCGGACGACGGGGGGCGGCTACGAGCTGACGCTGTCGGTCCCGCAGGACGCCCCGGCTGCAGCGACAGGGGTGGGCGCTGGTCCAGCAGAGCATGCAGGGCCGGCTCCAGGTCGTCGACGCCGCGGGCGTCGCGGCGCACAGACGAGGGCTTCGGCAGCACCGGCAACGACGGCCGCATCGAGTTCACGATGCGCTTCCTCGTCGCCGGCGAGAACCCCGAGACCGGCGAACCGGCGGGCGAGCCGGCGAAGCTCGTGTGGGAGGTGCCGACGAAGACGACCCAGCGCGGGTGACGTTCGAGTTCACCGACCTGCCGATGCCGCGGTGACGCCGGCGCGATCGGGCCGCACGCCCGCCGGGACGTAAGTCGGCGTCGATGCGTCGCCCGCGGCGATGACCGCCGCCGCGCGCGCCCCGCCGGGATTATCACATTGCTAGACGAGAAGCTGAGTTGTTCCGCGGCTGGCGTTTCCCGCCGGATCGACCATGCGATTGAACTGGGATGTGGACGTCTTGGTCGGGGCAGGAGCGATCCCCCACGCGCGCCGTCGGTCGCTACGCAAAATCCCGCGGCGAGCAAGATCAGTCCGCGGCGGTCGCGGCGGGGTCGTTGGCGGCTCCCGGGGCGGGGGTCGCGTCGTCGTCGCTCGGCGGGCCGGCCTTTTCGCCGAGCGCGTGCGCCCGGCTGGGGGATGAACGTCTCGACCGAGCGGGCGGCGATGCTCATCTCGGCCGTATTGTCCGGCGGGTAGCCGGTCTTGTAGCCGAAGTAGACGAGCCGCGCCTTGCGGCCGCGCGACAGGACGTAGCCCTGGACGTGGTACTTGTTGTTCTCGGCCTCGAACCAGGAGCGGCCGACCTCGTCGGTCCACTCGCGGATCACTTGCGCGGCCGTCGTTGGCCTTGCTCGTGTACTCGCGGCGGGCGAGCCACAGGACCGCCTTCTCCCCGAGCGGCGGCGGCAGGCGGACGTGTACGACGCCGACGCCGCTCACCGTCGACGGCGACTTCCACTGCTGGTGGGCGTAGAGCGCGGTCTTGCGGAGCGGCGGCGGCTCCCAGTTGTTCGGCAGCGCCTGCGACCTGCACGCCCTCGACCGTCGCGGCCGGCGGCAGGCCGGAGAAGTCGATCAGCGCTTCCTGGTGCTCGATCAGCCGGCGGTTGGTGGCCGGCGCGCTCGTCTGACACCCGCCGCCGACGATCAGCATCATCAGCAGCAGCGCGGCCGCCATCGCGGGACGGGGCCGGGCCAACGTCGCGTCTCGCCGAACCGCAATGTGAATACAACCATCGCTCTCCAAACGAAACCGCGTCGAACGAACCGGGCTGCGGTGGTAATCGAGGGCCGGCGGATGCATGCGCTTAGCCGACCGTCGGTCGCCCCGACGCGGCGGGCGAGCCTGCCGGCTACATGGGTGCGGCGGGGCTCGTCGGGGGCGGTCCGCCTCCGCGGTTCTCGAACCTCGTGATCCGCCGGCCGACCGCTGCTCTGATCTTACGATCACGCCACCGGGGAGGATCGGGCGCGAAATCGTAATTCCCGCACCCGTTCAACCAACCATCGTCGCGCTTACTCGCCCGTCGCCACCGAAACTAAAACCCGCGTCCGATAATACAAACTCCCGCCGCCCCACCCACGGCTGAGGGCGCGGCCGGGGGCATTTTTATTTCGTTGCGGCGGACGTACCGCTTCTCGGGCTCGCTCGGCCACGTCGAGCTCGTCGGGTGCGACGGGCTGACTGCGCAGGATGCCCGCGTAGACGACCCATACGCCAGCCGCGGCTGATGAGGTTCCCGCGCATCGTGTACCGCCCGCCCTCGGCGACGAACCGCAGGCCGGGGAGGTCGGGGGTCGCTCGCCCGGCTGTGGGCCCGCCCCTCCCCCTCCGCCTCGCGCATCTTTTCAGGAATGGCCCGAGCAGCAGCCGGGGCGAGGGGAACGGCAGCGGCAGGTTCACGCGGATCACCCCGAACGCCGTGCGGCCGCTCGGGCTCAGCCACACCCGGTGCGCCCTGCCCCTTGTCGGCCGGCCCGTCGCGCACCGCCCAGTCGGCGGGCGGCGCGACGACCGCTTCGAACGGTTCGATCGTTCGGGACGCCTGCAACGAGCCGTCGGCGTGCGCGGGTTCGATCGCGAGCGACAGCCGAGTGGAAGCAACTGGTGCGGGTGGCCCGCCCCGCCCGCGGCATCCGACGAGCAACAGGGACGCGAGAAGGAGGACGATCCGGACCCGCGAGGCATGGCCGGCCATGTTTCCGTCTCGAGTGGAACGCGTGAGGCATGACCGGCCATATGAACCTCTAGTCGCCTCGCCCGGGCCGTCGTACGACCCGTCGACGACGACGCGGCCCGAGCTGTTCGCCGTGTCCACGACTCGTGCCGGTGGCACGACGAAGAGGTCGCTCGGTAGTCCCAATAAGAGTTGAGGCAAGTCTCGCCATTCGTCAATGTCGTCTTTTGCGTCCTCGACTTGGACGCAACCCAACCACTGACGGTTGGGAAGTCAACGGACCGAGCACATCTCGTGTGGACCACGCGCTGGTTTATCCCTCACGCCCGCGACAGCATTTCCTCCTCGACGTCCGCGAGGACGCCCAGGACGTCGTCCGCCGCTGACTTCTCCGGAACCCCCTCACCCGCTGTCGTTCATCGCGGAAGTCTTGGAAGTAGAACTGCCGGCGTACCTGATTAAGTCGTCGGTCGATCTCCCTCTGATCAGCCGCGTCGTGGCATGCGTCCCTGCCGCGCGAGGCGAACTCGCGGCCGGCCGTTCCGTTTGGATCACTTCGTTCGCACCCTGAAACGGCGGACGCAACTGAATGGCGCCCATTGACTTTGGAGGCCATGGCGGCATCGTCGTTTCGTTCTAGACCGGTCCAGTGTTCTAGCCAGCCCAGATGGAGAGGCCCAATTCTCCCGAAGTGGTCTTGGTGTCCCCGCGTCGGCCCATAAAAACCCAACGCCGCTGTCCGAATGTTTGACGGGGGCTCTTCGGAGCAGCGGCGCGGGGGATTTTTGGTTGATGTCAGGCCGGCGCGTTTACTTCGCCGGGGCGGCGGCGGCGGGTGCGCCCACCGGCGGTCTTCTGGAAGCTGTAGGTGCCGCCGAACTTCTTGCTGAACTTCTCGACGCGGCCGGCGGCGTCGACGAACTTCTGCTTGCCGGTGAAGAACGGGTGGCAGTTCGAGCAGATGTCGACCGCGAGGCGCGACTGCGTGCTGCGGGTCGTGAACGTGTTGCCACGCATAGTGCACGAGGCAAACCTGGTAACGGGGGTGGGTCTTTTCCTTCACAACGCTCTCCTTAAGCCCGCGGTCGTGCGTCGCGCTGGAACGGCCCGACGTCAGCCGCGGGATCATATCAAGTATACGTCCGCCCGGGACGATCGGTTTTGCCTTCGGTCGGGGCGGGAAACAAGGGCGGGAACTCTAGCAGTTCCGCCGGCACGGGGCAAAGGCGCTCGGAACGGACGGGCCCCGTGCCACCGGCGGCGCTGCGCCCCGTCCCATCACCGCGGCGCGGCCCTTCGGGTCTGCGGCGAAACGGGGGCGGACGGCATTCGCGTGGACGCTTCGGCGGCGCGCTTGCCCTCACCGCGCGGTTTGCCGCGCAGAACCCCCTTCCGCCGGCACCATCGCCAATCTCATTTGCCCGCTGGCAGCGTGAATCGTAGATCGTGTTCGGCACCGGATTCGGCGCCCGCCCTCGGGATGGGGCGGCGGGCCGGTGCGTCGGTGGTCGCGTTGATCGGGAGGCCAGATGTCGGCGCGGGTGACATGTGCATCGGGGGCGAGGTTCAGGACGCGGGCGACGGCCCGCCCGAGGCGTGGCCGCCCCAGGTGGACCTGATCCTGTCGGCGATCGACGCCGGCCGCGACGCCGAGCCCCGACCGCCGCCCCGTGCCCCGGCACAGCTACCGCGTCCGCGGCTGGCTCCGCCTGTTCAGCGACGGCCGCGACGGCGACGCCCCGGCCGGTCTACACGCGCGACGCCAACCCGCGCGGCGTCGGGTTCATCACCCCCACCGCCTCCCGCTCGGCTACGGCGGCACGCTCGAACTGCCCCACCCCGACGGCGGCACCGCCGTCGTCCACTACGATCCTGCGCTGCCGCGAGGCCAGCCCCGGCTGGTTCGAGGGTCGGTCTACTTCAACCGGGAACAGTCGGCGCTTGTTCGAGAAGTCGAGCCGCGCCGAAGGCGCGGGCCTCACCCTCGCGACGTAAACTATCGAGTTGCCCGGGGCGGTGCCTGGGCGTGACAGGAGCGGCGCGTCGGCCGGTACGGCACGGCGTTCGGCGGTGAAGAAGCGGCGGCGGCAAGGTTATTTCTTGTCGCCGACGAGCGAACGCACCTCCGCCAGCACGCTTGCCAGCGGCATCGCCTTCGTCGCGGCTCCCGCGGTCGTCGGCGTACCACTCGACGTTCTCGCCGGCGATCGGGCGGGCCGAGAGGTGCCAGTTGGAGCCCACCCACAGGTTGCCGTCCCGATCGAGGAACACGAGGTAGCGCCCGGGGGCGAACGTGCACCGCGCGCAGATGAACGTCTCCTCGCCGTGGAGTTCAACCGTCTCCGGCAGCGTCCCCTTGATCAGTTGCTCCACCCGGGCCGTCGCGCGCGGGTACGTCCAGTGCTTTCCTCCACCTCGACCGTCTCGACCGCGTCGATTGTGACGACGGCGATCGCCTGCGCCCGGGCGATCATCTCCTTCTTCGGCGCGAGAATACGCCTTGGCGTGCGCGGCCGGCCATGTGCCAGAAGGACGATGAGCACGCACGCGACGCATCGAAGCGGGGACAAGGGTTTCATGCTCACCCTTCGACGCGGCGCGGCGGAATGTTCCCGAAGGCCGCGGTAAGGACGCCGCGTGGCCAGCAGCTTGTCACCGGCGACCGCTCGCTTTCTGCCCACCTTCGCAATCGATTCCGCAGGGGTTAGACTCGCCCGCGGACTTTCCCGGAGGTTGCCATGCCGAATGTCGCCGCGTCGCCGTTGGGGCCTGTTGATCTGCACGCTGGTCGCCGCCCTCGTCATGCCGTCAACGAGCGTGTCGGCGCAGGGGGGCGGGCCGGACAAGCCGAAGGTGGGCAAGCTCCCGCACCTGACGTTCGACGCCAAGGGCGCGGCAGGTGCGGATCGAGGCCGAGGCGGCGCAGGCGTGGACGCGCCGCTGGAGTTCTTCTGCGTGCTGAGCGGCACCGCCGAGCACGAGGCGGTCCTGCGCTCGCCGGCCAAGCCGTCGGACATCCACACCGCGCTTGCTGGCGGTCGGGCTGAAGCCGGGAAGCCGGTGTCGTACTCCGACGCGGCTGAAGAAGTGGTTCCCCCGCAGGGCCCGCCGGTGCAGGTCACGCTCGAGTGGACCGGCGCCCGACGGCCGCCGCGTCGCGACGCCCGCGTACCGCACGATGCGCGACGTGCGCTGAAGAAGCCGATGCCGCCGCTGAGCTGGGTGTTCGTCGGCTCGCGCGTGATGGACGACGGCGTCTACGCGGCCGACGCGACCGGGTACATCATCAGCGTCGTGAACTTCGACCTGACGGTGATCGACATCCCGGACCTGGCGAGCAACGCGAACGAGTCGCTCGACTGGGAGCACGCCCCGACGCCGCCCCGCCCGCCGGCGCGAAGGTCACGATGATCCTCGAGCCGGCCGGCAACGCCCCCAACGCCGGCGACGCCCCCGCGGGCGACGCCGGCGCACCCGCGCCCTGACGCGCCCGCGGCCCTGCCGCCCGGCCCCGCGGCCGCGCCGAGCGACGCCGATCCGCCCGCAGGGCTGCCCGGGCCGTCCCGCCCGGGAGGCCCCGCCCGCCGACCCGGCCCCCGCCGCCGAGCCGCACGGCGACCGACGACGCCGACGCGGGCGTCTCGGACGTCCGACTCGACGAGCAGCGGATGCAGGAGTGGCGCGTATTGGTCGAAGAGCGTCCGCCCCCACTCCAACGCGGCGCCCAGGCCGCCCAGGCGCTACGACGTGATCGGCAAGCTGCGCGCGAACAGCAGCGGCTCATCAACGAGGCGGACCGCCTCCAGCGATCGATCGATCAACTCGAGGCCGAGTACCAGGACCTGACGACGCCGCGCCCCGCCCGACGACGCGACGGCGCCGAACGCGCCCCGCCCCCGCCGACGAACCGGCGGTCGAGGGCGAGCCGGCGGGCGCAGCCCGCGCGGGACGCGCGGCAGTAAAAGCGACTCCCGACGCCTCCCGCGGAAGATCGATGCGACCCTTCCCGCGAACGGCGGCAGCCGCTTGCGGTTTCACAGCATTCGCGATTTGGTCCGCGTGGTGGGCGATCGAACGCGCTGCACCTGAAGTCGATCGCACGCCGTCGTGGCCTAGCAGAATTCTCGACCGAGTGCTTCATCGAAACGACCCGGGGTTTTTCCAGCGTTTTCAAGCGTCTCACCCGCGCCCCGCGCGCCGACGCGGCGGGCAAGCCTGCCGGCTAAATGGGGACGCGCGAGATAACTTGGACCTCTGGCGAAGTTCAGCGAGTTCCCCCATGCCCGCCGCCGCCGCCTCGACCGCTCGCCGACTCATCCTGCCGTCGCTCGTCCCTTTTGCTGACGATCGTCACGACGACCCTCTGCTACGTCGCCGCCGGTGCGACGACGGGCCTCTTCTTCGGCGGCGTCGCGTTCGCGACGTTCCTCGCCCCGCCGCTGATCCTCGCGCGACACGTTCGTCGGTCGGGCCGCCAGCGCGCCGCCGTCGTGACGGGCACGGCGATGGTCTGGGCCGTCGCGACCGGCGATCCCTACGTCACGGCCGGCCACTGGGCGCAATGCGTCGGCGCGTTGATCGCGTACGTCGTCTGCCCCTGGGGCGTCGTCGCCCTGCTGCACCGCCTGCGCCTCCCGGCGGTGGCGGCGTCGGCCATCGTGGTCGTGATTGCCGGCCTGTGGCTCACCTGGCCGATCTGGCTCAGCCCCTGGATCGCCGGCCGCGACGTGCTCGTCGCCCGGCTCACGATCGCCCACCCCCTGCTCACGATCGACAGCGCGCTCATCACCCTCGGCCCCCTTGGACCGAACGGCCGCTGATGTACAACGAGTTGAGCGTGTTGAACCAGGACGTCGCCTACGAGTTGCCCGCGACGACGACTTGGGCAGTGCTCCTGCACCTCGGCATCGGCGCCCTCGCCCTGAGTCTTGCCGCGGCACCGAGGCGTGCGGGCGGCTCGCCCGAAGGATGTGACAGAAGTCGCCGCTCCAGGATGAAGTGAGCGACGTGGACATGCCCGATCTGTAGTGTCACATGGCACGTGGGTGGGCGCGCATTTATCTGACGTGATCTACGGGTCCGTCGCTCGCAGAATGAAGCTACCGAACTGCCGAATCGCGCCCGCTCTGCGAGCGGCGGCTTAACGGGCCGTTGCCCGTGGGTCGTGCCCTGCGTACGGTAATCTCGTGATGACGCAGGAACCTCACGCGGCTCCCCGACCGTCCCGTGATGATCGCGATCGTTGGCGCCGGCGCCGTCGGCGGCTACTACGGCGCGCGGCTCGCGCAGGCGGGGCACGACGTTCACTTCCTGCTCCGCGCCGACTACGAAGCCGTCCGCACTCGCGGGCTCGACGTCCGTAGTTGCGATGGCGACTTCCGCCTCGACGCCGGCTCGGTGAACGCGTATCGCAATTCGCGGACATGCCCAAGGCCGACCTCGTGATCGTCGCGCTCAAGACGACGAGCAACGACGCGCTCGACGCGCAGGTTCGGCCGATCCTGAAGGAAGAGACGGTCGTGCTGACGCTTCAGAACGGCCTCGGCAACGAGGAGCACCTCGCGGGGCTCTTCGGCGAACGTCGCGTGCTCGGCGGCATCTGCTTCGTGTGCATCAACCGCGGCGGCGCGGGCGTGATCCACCACCTCAGCCACGGGCTGATCCGCGTGGGCGAGTTCGTTCGCGGCACGTCCGCCCGGCGGCACGAGCAGGTGGCAGCGTTCTTCAACGGCAGCCGGGTGAAGTGCGAGGCGGTGGCGGACCTGCTGGCGGTGCGGTGGCAAAAGCTCGTGTGGAACATCCCGTTCAACGGGCTGCGCGCGACGGACCTGACGACCGACCGCCTCATCGCGTCGGACGAGGGGACGGCGCTGAAAGCGCGCGGTGATGGAGGAGGTGATCGCCGCCGCCGCCGCCGAGGGCGTGGCGATGCCGCCGGACGTGGTGCGGCGGCAGGTCGACAGCACGCGCGAGATGGGCGCGTACCGCACGAGCATGCAGGTCGACCGCCACGAACGCCGCCCGCTGGAGGTCGAGGCGATCCTCGGCGAACCGCTGCGCCGCGCGGCGAACGGCGTGGCGACGCCGCTGCTCGACGCGATCTACCGGCAGGCGGTGACGCTCGACCAGGCGCTGCGATGACCATGAAGCGTCATCGCCTCGACTCAACGCAAATCGACTCACCGCGCTCCGACGACGCGAGTCGAACAGCAGCCGAACGCCGGCTCGAAGTGCCCGTCTCGTCCCCGTACCGCGCGCGAGTCCGGATGCCCGGGAGCGGGCCCTTCGGGCCTGCGGCGAAACGGGCCCGTCCCTGGTGATCCGATACGTTCTGACTCGGGGAGAAACGGGTGTGACGACCCTTGGTTTCACCGTCCTCGCCTTCGGGTCGACCGATGCCCGCGCCGTCTCGTCGGTTCCCCTCCGGCCCGCCGACGTTATCATGCAGGGCATGCACGTGGTGATCTTCGAAGGCTCCCGCTGGCCGACATTCGCGCCGCTGTCGCTGAGCCGCCCGGTGTTCACGCTGATGACCGGCACCGGCTCGCTGCTGGAGAAGCAGGTGCGGCACCTGAACCCGACGCGCCTGACGCTCTGGGTGCGGCCGGAGCTCGAGGAGCACTGCCGGGTGCGGCTCGTGCCGAAGATGCCCTGCCCGACCGACGTGAACGCGCCGCTCGGCGACGAGCCGGCGCTGCTCTGGAGCGGGCGGGCCGTGCCGCTGGGGCGGTTCGAGTACCCGCCGCACGACGCGATCATGCCCGGCGAGGACGACCGCGGCCCGCTCGTGCACGCCGCCCTCACGCACTCGCCCGGCCTCTCGCCCGACGACATGCGCGACCGGACCGACCGGTGGCTGAAGCTGACCGACCTGCCCCACATGATGCCGCAGGGGCGGCTGATCCCCTCGCTGTGGGAACTGCTCCACTGGAACGAGGAGTCGCTCGTCGAGGACGGCACGAACGTGCCGCAACCGGCGCCGCCAAAGGCGGCCGGGCCGTACCACATGTGCAACGACGAGGACGTGCACGTCGGCCAGGGCGCGACGCTCGCGCCGGGCGTCGTGCTCGACGCCTCCAAGGGCCCGGTGGTGATCGCCGGGCACGCCAGGGTCGGGGCCAACTCGGTGCTCGTCGGCCCGTGCTACGTCGGCCCGCACACGGTCGTGCGCCCGCTGACGCTGATCCGGCCGGGCACGAGCATCGGCGCGATGTGCAACGTCGGCGGCGAGATCTCCAACAGCGTGATGCTGTCGAACTCGAACAAGGCGCACGACGGCTACCTCGGCGACAGCTACCTCGGCAAGTGGGTGAACCTCGGGGCCGGCACGACCACGAGCAACCTGAAGAACACCTACGGCGAGGTCACGCTCGACGTCTGCGGCCGCCGGGTGCCGACCGGGCGCGTGAAGCTCGGCGCGCTGATCGGCGACCACGTGAAGACCGCCGTCCTCACCCGCTTCTCGGCCGGGAGCTACGTCGGCTTCTGCAGCATGCTCGCCGGCGCGGTGCCGCCGCCGCGGTTCGTGCCGACGTACACGTTCACGACCGAGCGCGGCGCCGAGCCCTACCGCCTCGACAAGGCCATCGAGGTGACCCGCCGCATCTACACGCGCCGCGACCGCCTGTTCACCGAGACCGACGAGCGCGTGATGCGCTACGTCGTCGACGCCGCCGCCGCCGTCGAGCGCTGCTGACGCGGGGCGGCCGACCGGCGGGATCAAGTCCAGACCGCCACTGCGGTACGGCGACACCCGCACACCCGCCTCAAGGTTGGTGCGACCTCAGTGGTTGTAATTCCCGCGTATTGTGCCGCGACACCTCGACCTAAAACTAGCGTTCGCCGGCATCACGGTGTAATAGGATGGCTCGGGACGACGGGGCGTAAGCTAGCTATCGCCCGCGGCGGGCGTTGATCCTTCAAACGAGGTTGCTGCGCTGGGCTACTACATCCATCGCCGTCGGTGCTAGGCGACCAGATCAACGGGGATACGGGCACGCCGGGGGCAACCGTAGCTAGGGCACACGGCTGCGCTCAGGGACTGGCCTCGTATTCTGCCTCACGTCGGACCAGCGGCTTCGAAACGCCGTTCCGGCGCGCCTGCCGGGCGTATTAGGGAAGTAGGCAGGCGATCGTGTTCTCGTGGCCGTGTGCGATTCGGTATCCCCGGTCGAGCAGGAATTGGCTGCAATCCTTGCGATCGCGCCGGGACAGGTGGATACTTTCGTACCGTACCACTTTCGGGCGCAGCCCGGCGCCATCAATCATCTTCAAGATCTCAAAGTCATACCCCTCGGTATCGACCTGCAACAAGTCGATGCGATCAATCCCCGCGCGGCGCATGCACTCTTTGACGGTGACGCAGTCGATCTGTACCTCCCGCACGACTGACGGTGTTACGCCGGGATAGCGTAATACCACATCCCGTTCGAAGGACGCCAATTGTGGGTGAAATTGATCGGCCAAAAACGTGTCTGCGACCGAGTACATCGTCCGTTGCCCGGCGGACCAGTCGAGCGCCGCGTTGATCGGCATTACCTGTGGCTCATCGCGGTAAGCCGCGCGAAGCTTCTGGAATGCGGCCGGTTGTGGCTCCAGAAGGATGCCACGGAAATGGTGTCGTCTGATCAGCGGGTACAGATCATCGTTCGTGACGCCGTCAAACGCGCCCGCTTGAAGGAATACAGTGTTCGTTACCTCCAGCATCTCCGCAACGGCCATTGCGAGAGTAACACCAAGTTCGCGATCCCGGCGGAGCGCCAGCGGCCCCGGCTTGTTGGTTATTGCCAGATCCATGTGCGCTAAGATTTGTTTTAGTAGGTCTTTCAACTCGCCCTTTCAAATGCTGGCTTGCGCGCCGTGCATCCATTACACCACAAAACCGGCGTCGGCCGTTACGCCGTGTCCACTCGCGTCTAACTTTGCTGGCCGGATCAGACGCGGCCGTCCTCCGCGTTATCCGAACCAACGACGGAACATCCCAGTGAGGTGGGCAAGCACATGTGGACAGCCGGTCCGAGCGGTCGCCAAGCGACCGTCCGGATCGCGACGACAGTCTCGGCCGACGCGCGCGGGAGTTGGGCGGCGACGCTGGCGAGCCGAGCGCCGCGAACCGGCGACGTAAAATGCGCCGCGACGTACGCCTCCGGTCGGGCAGCACCGCGTCGTCCACGACCGCGATCTGGGACGACCGATACAAGCGGATGGTTCCGGCGTGATGCGGCAGCCGCCGCCCACGCCGTCTGCTCGGCCCAGAAGCCCCACCGCTCGCGTAGTGACGCGACACGCGGGTTGCCGAGAAACCACTCGAGGAAGTCTAGGTCCGTTGCCGAGCGACGAAAGGCGATGATTCCGGTGTTGACCCGCGGCACGCGGACGCGGTCTGGGCCTGCAAGATGCCAGGGCAGCGTGTAGGCGTTGTTCGGATTCTCCGTGAAAACGGCCAACGCGTCGGCGGAGGGCCAGTCGTATAGGCCCGTGAACGGACGGACGAAGAGGATGTCGCTGTCGACGTACCGCACGTCAGGCTCGGCGGACGTCGCGAGACCGCCGTCGTCGCCAAGCAGGACGAGGTCGAAAGCTTCTCCGCCAACGGGTTGTTGCGCCGGAACTCGGTGCATCGCGGGTGTCGTGCGAGGGCCGCGCGACCACTTCGTCCGCGCGCGCCCGCGGAATCCAGCGTACGCCCGGTAACGCGGACGCGATCGCATCAAAGTCGGTACCGTTCAGCGTCCCGTCGTCGTGCAGGACGACGCTGACCGGTTCAGCACTGTGGCAGCATTGAGCCGAGGCACTGCAGGCCGGTGCCAACGTCCCGGTGACAGATGAGGGTTCGAACCGTATTCATTCGGCTAGGGGTCGCTGGACCGGCCACTATCCGACCGCACCGGGGGCCCTTGATCAGCAGGAATCGCCTACGCGACAAAGGCTCGTCCAAGGCGAGTCGCTTGGCTAGTTTTCAGCTCAACTGCATGGCGAACTACGGCATGGTGTCGCGGTGGTGAAGCCGTGGACGCCACTGCTACTCACCTGGGACGTTTCGGTGGACATGCGGTGATCGTTCATCCGAGGGGCCAAAAACAACGCTCGTACCGTGCGGTGAAGGAATGTCGCCTTCAGCAGTGACAAAGGATGCATCGGCGTCGGATCTCACGGCGAAAGGAGTCGGATGCCATTATCAGTCAGATCGCTACCTTCTTACTCCACGGTCACGCTCTTGGCCAAGCGTGCGGCTTGTCGACGTTGCAGCCGCGGAGGACGGCGGCGTGGTACGCGAGCAGTTGCAGCGGCACAACGCTCAGCAGCGGCTGGAGGCACTCGGGGGCGTGGGGGATGTACACGACGTGGTCGCTGTAGCGGCGGATGTGCTGGTCGCCCTCGGTGGCGACGGCGATGATCCGGCCGCCGCGGGCGCGGACCTCCTCGATGTTGCTGATCACCTTCTCGTACTGCGTGCCCTTGGTCGCGATGAACACGACCGGCATGCCCTCGTTGATCAGCGCGATCGGGCCGTGCTTCATCTCGGCCGCGGGCATCCCCTCGGCGTGGATGTAGCTGATCTCCTTGAGCTTCGTGCGCGCCTTCCAAGGCGACCGGGTAGTGGTAGCCGCGGCCGAGGAAGAGCCAGTTCTCGCGGTCGATGAACTGCTGCGCGATGTCGCGGACGAGCGCGCTCGCCCCAGCACGCTCCATCTGCTCCGGGATCGCGCGCAGCGCCTCGACGATCTCCTGCGTCTGTCCCTGACCCATGAACTTGCGCTGCCCGACGTAGAGCGCGAGCATCGTCAGCACGCGCATCCGCGGGTGAACGCCTTCGTGCTGGCGACGCCGATCTCCGGGCCGGCGTGGAGGTAGATGCCGGCGTCGGTCTCGCGGGCGATCGTGCTCCCGACGACGTTGACCACGCCCAGCGCCTGCGCGCCCTTCTCCTTCGCCTCGCGCAGGGCCGCCAGCGTGTCGGCGGTCTCGCCGCTCTGGCTGATCGCGACGACGACCGTGCCCTCCTCGACGATCGGGTTGCGGTAGCGGAACTCGCTGGCGTACGTGCACTCGGTCACAACCTTGGCCAGGTCCTCGAACAAATAGTCGCCGACGAGGCCGGCGTGCCACGCGGTGCCCTGGCCGGTCATGATGAAGCGCCGGGCCTTGACGAGGTCGCGCGTGGTCGGCGATGCCGCCGAGCACGATCCGCGCCTCGCGCGCTGCTCGGGCGCGGCCGCGGAGGCAGTTCCGGATCGCGTCGGCTGCTCGAAGATCTCCTTGAGCATGTAGTGCTCGTAGTCGCCGAGCTCGTACTGCTCGAGCTTGTGCTCGAGCTGGCTGACGACGGGGCTGAACTCGATGTCGTCGACCGTGCGGGTGCGAAACCCGTCGGGCCGCAGGATCGCCATCTCGTTGTCGTTGAGGTAGATGACCTGCGTCGTGTGCTCGACGATCGCGCTGGCGTCGGACGCCACCACGTACTCGCCGTCGCCGACGCCGATGATGAGCGGGCTGCCCTTGCGGGCGACGACGAGCGTGTCCGGCTCATCGCGGCAGACGACGGCGATCCCGTACGTCCCCTGCACCTCGTGCCGCGGCCTGCACCGACCGCTGCAGGAGCGACGTGCCGGGCGGCAGGTGGTTGCGGGCCTTCATGTCGGCGTAGAGGTCGCCGATCAGCACGGCCAGCACCTCGGTGTCGGTCTGGCCGGTGAAGGTGTGTCCCTTGTCGGTCAGGAACTGCTTGAGGGCCGCGTAGTTCTCGATGATGCCGTTGTGGACGACGGCGATGTGGCCGGCGGCGTCGACGTGGGGATGGGTGTTGCACTCGGTCGGCGCGCCGTGCGTGGCCCAGCGGGTGCGCCATGCCGACGTGCGTCGGGCAGCGGGCCGTGGGGGCCGCGGGCGAGGCTCTCCTCCAGCACGCTGATCCGCCCCACCGCCCGGCGGACGTGGAGCTTGCCCTCGGCGTCGATCACGGCGACGCCCGCCGAGTCGTACCCGCGGTACTCGAGGCGCTGAGCCCTCGATCAGCAACGGCTGGGCGATCTTCCGCCCACGTAGGCGACGATCCCGCACATGATTTAGCCTCCCCAGATGTTCGATGGAAGCGCGATCACGTTTGCGGCCAGCTTCTGCGCGGCGAACGTCTGTCCCCACGGCCACCATACACCCGGTGGACGATCGGCAAGCCGAGGCACGTCCGATAACCTTCGGCGAGATCGCGGGCCCGTCTTTAACGTCGCTGCGGGTTTAACGACGAGAGGACCGCACGTGTTCGCGAACCTTCACGTTTAGCCTCCACTCGCAGAGCGGGGCGAGCGTGTCGTCGTGACGGAACGCGCGCGCGACGTGTCACGTCCTGACGGGATCAGCACTACCCGCGCTGCCCCTTCCACCACAGTTCGAGCATCAGCAGCGCGTAGAGGTGCTGCTGCGAGTGGTCGACCTTGAACGTCTCGTGTTCCTCCACGAGCCGGCGGACGACGTTCATGTTGAAGTGCGACGCGAACGCGTCGGCGGCGAAAGCATCGGCCGGAGGTCGCCGCGGACCCACGCGCCGATCGGCACGGCGAATCCCATCTTCTTCCGCTTGAACACCCACGCCGGCAGGTCGTCGGCGAACGCCTCGCGGAGCATCCGCTTCGGCCCGCCCTTGAGGAGCTGGTCGGTCGTCAGCCCGGCCGCGAACTGCACGAGCTCGTGGTCCATGAACGGGCTGCGGACCTCAAGCGCGTGGAGCATCGACGCGCGGTCGACTTTGGTGAGGAGGTCGCCGGGGAGGTAGAGCCGCCGGTCAAGTGCGAGTGCGGCACGAACATCGTCTTGGATCCGATCGCGGGGATGACCTGAGTAGTTGGCGGGAGGGCAGCCCCAGTACCAGTGCGTGAGATCGTTATGCGTCGGTCCAAACGCCTTGGCGGTTCGAGCATGATGACCGAGCATCGCGACGATCGTGTTGCCGTCGAATAACCTCACGTATGACGAATACCTGTCTTCGGGGGACATCCCAACGGACGTCAGGAAGCGCCTCGCGCGGAGCGCCCTGCCTTTCGGGTGCGTCCCCGGGAGGCGGCGAGCCAGTGGGGCGAGCATCATCCATGGCACCCGGGTGGTGAGTCGGCGCAGATGCTGAGCAGTCGCCATGGCGCGGTATCGGTCATACCCGCCGAACAGTTCGTCACCGCCATCACCACTGAGCGCAACTTTCACGTGGCTGCGCGTTTCGCGCGCAAGGTAGTGGGTAGGCAGTGCCGACGAATCGCCGAAAGGCTCCGCGAATACGGCTGCGAGCGCGGGAAGATCGCGCGCCGCGTCCGGGCGCACGAGGAACGTCTGGTGACGGGTGCCAAGGTGAGCTGCAACCGCCGTCGCGTGGTGGCTCTCGTCGTAGCGCGCATCGTCGAAGCCGATGGAGAAGGTCAGCACTTCTTGCCCGCTGTCGACCGAGCCCTTCATTGCAGCGGCGATGACGGAACTATCGACGCCCCCCGACAGGAAGCAGCCGAGCGGGACGTCGGCTACGAGTTGGCGGCGGACCGCCTGTCGCGTCAGTTCGCGCGTGTGATGAACGGCAACCTCGTCGGATGCTGGACGTGTCCGGTGCTGATCCGGCCAGTCGTCGTCCCGCGGCCAGAACACGGATTCATCGCAGGTGCTCGCCGTCGCCCGCGCGCGGGACGCCGGCTGTAGTTGGCTGATTCCTTCGTAGATCGTCGCGCCGCGCGGCAGGTACCCGAACTGGAGGTACTCGGTCAGGGCGCAAAGGCTGAATTCTTGTGGAACGCTGCCATTCGCAACTACCGCCGACAATTCGCTCGCAAAGACAATGGCCGCCGGCTGCGGTGGCTTCTCGCCCCACGACAGGTGGGGGTCTCGGCCTTTCCCCTCTTTGTCAAGGAAAGTAACGTACAACGGCTTCTGCCCCATCCGGTCTCGGGCCAGGAACAGCTCGCGCTTCACGCCGTCCCAGATGGCGAAGGCGAACATGCCGTTGAAGTGTTCGACGCACTTCTCGCCCCACACGTCGTAGGCGACGAGCAGCACCTCGGTGTCGCAGTCGGTGCGCCACGCGTGATCCGGCTTCAGGCGTTTCAGTTCCTCGCGCAGCTCGCGGTAGTTGTAGATCTCGCCGTTGTAGACGAGCCAGCGGCCCTCGTTGTCGGTGAAGGGTTGGTTGCCGCGGGGGTCGGGGTCGATGATCGCAAGGCGGCGATGGGCGAGGGCGACCTGCGGGCGGTCGGGGGTGATCTCGGCGTCGGGGCTGAAGTAGGTGCCCTCGCCGTCGGGGCCGCGGTGGGCAACCGCGGCGGACATCCGCGCCAGCGTGTCGCGCGACACGCGGTACTTCTCGTCCCACGCGATGACGCCGGCGAATCCGCACATGGCGGGGAATTCTAGCGGGGATGTTCAACCACGCAGAGCGCGGAGGGGGAGAAAAGCGAGGGTGGAGGGTGGAGGAAGACGTTGTGGACGTCTTCGACTCGTTCTTACCGTCGGTGCGAACCGCGACGCGTCCACGCGGCGAAACGACAAGCGCCCGCCGCGCCGTCTCCGCCGGACGAACGCGACGCGTGCTCCCGATCCCCTTCGCTCTGATTCTCTCTGTGTGCTCCGTGGGCTCCGTGGTAAATACTTCCGCATGACCCGCCGGATCACACTGCTCGCCGCCCTGCTGTTGATTGCAGCGCCCGCACTCGCCGCCGAGACGTTCGACAAGGGGACGTGGTCGCTCGAGCTCACCGGCTCGTACACGCACCCGATCCGCTTCAGCGAGAACAAGTTCTACAACGCGACCGCCGGCGTCGGTTACTACTTCGCCGACGACGTGTCGATCACCGCCGAGTTGCAGGGGTACTACACCGAGCAGCCGTCGGGCGACAACACGGTCCTCGGCGGCGGCGGGCTGCTGCTGCGGTGGCACGCGCTGCGCGCCGACCGGTTCACCCTCTTCCTCGACGCCGGCGGCAGCGCGACGATGGCCGAGAGCGAGGTCCCGGACTTCGGCACGCACTTCAACTGGACCGGCAAGGTCGGCGCCGGCGCCACGTGGCAGCTCGCCGACGACCTCCACCTCATCGCCGGCGTCCGCTACTTCCACCTCTCCAACGGCAACCTGCACGGCCGCGACCAGAACCCGAGCTACGACGGCGTGCAGTACTGGGGCGGGTTGATGTGGACGTGGTGAGAACGGACGCGACGGAGGGACGGAGCCACGAAGCGACGAAGGGAGGAGGACGGCCTCGTCTTCCCCTTCGTCGCGCCCACGCGGGTCCGTCGCTGCGTCGCTCCGTCGCTTCTCCCAATACTTCTTCCGCTGCCGGGCCGTGGGGATGTTGAGGATCTTGCGGTACTTCGCCACCGTGCGGCGGGCGAGGTCGATGCCCTGGGCCTTGAGCTTGTCGACGATCTCGTCGTCGTTGAGCGGGTTCTGCCCGTCCTCGTCGTCGATGATCGTCTTGAGCTTCTCCTTCACCGCGTCCCAGCTCATCTCCTCGCCGGCCGTGTTGGTCGTGCCGCCGGAGAAGAAGCGGCGGAGCGGGAACACGCCGCGCGGCGTCTGGATCCACTTCTCGGAGACGGCGCGAGATACCGTCGCGACGTGGATGCCGAGTTGGTCGGCCACGCTGATCATCGGCAGCGGGCGGAGGAACTCCGGGCCGCGGTCGAAGAAGTCGCGCTGGGCGTCGACGACGGCCCGGATCACGCGCTGGATCGTGCTCTTGCGCTGCTCGATGCTCTCAATGAGCCAGCGGGCGTTGCGCACGTTGTTGGCGAGGAACTCCTTCGTCTTCTTGTCGCAGGCCCGGTCCTTCAGCATCTTGCGGTACATGCCGCTGATGTAGAGGTTCGGGGCCGGGTCGTTGAGCATCTCGATCTCGTACTTGTCGGTGTCCTCGTCGTAGTAGATCACCGCGTCGGGCGTGATCGGCGGCGCGTCGTCGCCGCCCACCTGCTTGCCCGGGTGCGGGTGGAGCCGGCGGAGGCGCAGCACGCCCGCCTTGATGTCCTCGATGCTCCGCCCGAGCTTGCGGCTGATCTGCGGGTAGCGGTTCATCTCCAGATCCTTGAGATGATCGCTGACGAGCGCCCGCTCGAGCTCGAAGTCGTGACCCTCGGACAAGTCCTCGTCGTCGTGCAGCGCCTTGAGCTGAAGCAGCAGGCACTCGCGCAAATCGCGGGCGCCGACGCCGGCCGGCTCCATCGTCTGGATGTGGCGCAGGGCCTGCTCGAGGTCCTCCATCGTCAGCGGCGTCTTCGAGTCCTTCTGGATCTGGTCGAGCGGCGTGCGGAGGTACCCTTCGGAGTCGATGTAGTTGATCACCGCCTCGCCGGCCCGCCGGATGTTCGACGGGCACTCGACGAACGCCCACTGGCCGAGCAGGTGCTCCTGCAGCGTGACGCCGCGGGCGGCGGTGTTGGCCATCGCGTCGAGCTTCTTGTCGCGCTCGCCGTCGAAGCTGGAGGCCTGGCGGAAGTTGCTGTTGTTGGCGCCGTACTCTTCGTTCTCGAGGTATTCGCTGATGCGGGCGAGGCGGTCGAAGTCCTCGGCCTGGCCGTTCTCCTCGTTCACGACGAGGGCCCGCTCCCCCTCCGACGTGTCGTCCCGCTGCGGGCCGACGTCGTTCATGATCGCCGTCGGCGTCTCGCCCGCCGTTTCGCTGCCGTCGCCGTCGCGCAGTTCGAGCACGGGGTTGTTCTGAAGTTCCTGTTCGATCCGCTCCTCCAGCGCCATCAGCGGGAGTTGCAGGATCTCCATGCTCTGGATCATCCGGGGCGTCAGGAGCTGACGCTGATCCATCCGCAGGCCGATCGACTGTGTTAACTGCATACTTAGGCCTCACTTACCCCATCAATGCGGTGGGCATGGGATTTGCTTCCCACGGCGATGATAGCAGTGTTGCGAGGGGCGGCAAAGAGGAAAAAAGCGAACCGCCCGCTTTGCGTTTTGCGCCCGGGAAACCGCCGATTCTGCCTGTCGAAAACCGCGCGAGCCGGGCCCGGCACCGTCGGCCGACCCCAGTTTCCCAACGGCGACCGCCCCTCGTACAATCGATCCAAACGCCCGTGCCCGCAATCGTCGAAATCTCCAACCTGCACTTCGCCTACGGCGCCCAACCGGTGCTCCGGGGGGTCAACCTCAGCGCCGAGGCGGGCACCACGCTGGGCCTCATCGGCCCCAACGGCGGCGGCAAGACGACGCTCATCCGCCTGCTCCTGGGCGTGCTCGAACCGACCGGCGGCCGGATCCGCATCGACGGCGTCGCCCCCCGGCAGGCGATCCGCCGGGGCGACCTGATCGGCTACCTCCCGCAGAGCCCCAACCTCGCCCGCGAGTCGTTCCCGATCAGCGTGCGGCAGGTCGTTCACCTCGGCCTGGCCGGCAAGACCGGCATGCTCCGGCCATACGCGCGCGACGACGTCGCCTTCGCCGATTCGCTGCTCGAGCGCGTCGGCATCGCCGACCTCGCCGACCGCCCGATCGGCACCCTCTCCGGCGGCCAACTCCAGCGCGCCTACATCGCCCGCGCCTTGGCGCCGCGGCCGAAACTCCTGCTGCTCGACGAGCCCACCACCGGCATCGATCGGCCCGGCCAAGAGCGATTCATCGAGTTCCTGCAGGGCCTGAAGAACGACATGGGCCTCACCGTCGTCTTCGTCAGCCACGACCTACGCGCCGTCTCGGCGATCTCCGACCGCATCGCCTGCCTGAACCTCACGCTCCACTACCACGACGTCCCCGACCGCCTGCCGGCCGACCTCGTCTACCGAATGTTCGCCTGCGACCTGGAAGCCATGGGCATCAAGGGCGGCCACCGCTGCACCCATGGCGAACCCGCTGCACTCACGGCGAACGGCGAAAACCTGGTGCAAGTGGGGGCGCCGATCGTGCCGGCGCGGAACTGATGAGAATGGGCGTCGCAGACCGGAAGTGAGCCTATCGGCGGAGCGCTCAGAGCAGTCGAATCCCAAAGTTCCCGCGGACGATCCCGTCGGCGGGACGGTCGCCGTTGCGGAGCGACACCCGGCCTTCGCCCGCGACCGTCACGGCGGCCGAACCGATCCGGTCGGCGAGCACGCCGTACGGCTCGGTCCCGGTCTGGGAGGCCGAGCGGATGTTCACCTTCCCCACGCGGGCGCCGACGATCAGTGAATCGGCGAACGCGCCCCGCACGGTCACGCCGCCGAGCACCCCGGGGGTAAAGCTTTCCTGAGCCCGTGGCAGGTCCTGCGTCCCCGGCGAGACGCCCACGTAGATCCAACTGTCGCGGACCGAGCCGACGGCCACCTTGCCGACCCGGTCGTCGGCACCGACGTACGCGCCGCTCAACGCGCCGCCGACCTTGACGCTGCCGAGCGACGAGCGGGAGCGCACGTCGGCACCGAAGTCGCCGCGGGCGGAGACGCTGCCGATCGCGTCGGCCGAGACGACGTCGCGGGCCCCGGTGTCGGCCCAGTCAGCGACCTTCAGCGACTCGATCACCGACTCCGACTCGATGCTGAGGTTCGACACCCGGCCGAGGCGGATCGCGCCAGGCGCCTCCCCATCGTAATCGAAGAGCATGCCGGCCTCGGCGACGTCACCGAGGGTCAGGGTCTTCAAGGGGCCGCTCGTCCGGAACACGCCGGTCAGGTCGGACGTCTTGGCCGTGAACGACCTGAGCTGGCTGCCGACGGTCACGTTGCCAAGGCTCACCCGACCGTCGCCGCCCTTGCCCGTGATCGTGAGGGCCGAGTCGGCCGTCGTGGCGTCGTCCAGGACCACATCGATCCGCCCGTCGTGGGCGAACGCCTCGCCCGCACCCCCGCCGGCGAGCGAGAACGTGACGGCGGTGCCGTCCGCGTCGTCGACCACGAGCCGGGCCGACGCGCCGTCGAAGCTACCGAACCGGCCGAGCGACGCGGCGGCTCCGGCCGACGGGGTCAGGTCGGCGCGGAACGAGCCAACCGTCCCGTAGCCAATGTCGTTCCCCGAGAGGTCGCGCACCCGCTCGGGCCAGATCCTCACCCTGTAGTCAACCGGGTCGGACGCGTCCCACGTCCCGCCCGGCGGGCGGATGCGGTAGGTAGCCGTACGCGCCTTAACCGAGACGAGCGAGGCGGCGATGATGGGCCCGCCGGCCGCGTCCACGACGACGTCCTCGTCCCCGAGGCTCGAACGGTTCAGGTCTGCGCCGTAGGTGATCGTGAACTCGTAGCTCGACTTGCCGGGGCGCGTCACGTCCGGCGCCGCCAGCACCGGGTACTCGCCGCCGAAGGTCCCGAAGTCCACGGTGAAGTGTCCGAGCATCTTGTTCTCGTAGTAGACGGGAACGAAGTGGCGAGCCGTGTCGGCGACCGGGTACGGCCGCAGGTTGACCGCGTAGTTTCCGTTGTCGGCGGCGTCCCACGTGCCGCCCGGGGCGGCGACGGTGTAGGTGGCGAGCCGCAGCGGGCCGTTGTTGGCGACGTCGACGCTCACGCCCGCCGCCTCCAAGGTGTTCGTGCCGGTCACGACCACGTCCGCCGCGTCGATCGTCGAGACGTCGATCTCGCCTCCGGCGTCGAGGTACGCGACCGTGAACGAGTACGTCGGCTCGTTGTGCCCGACCGGCACCAGGGGTTGTAGCTCGGCGGTCGGCGGGTCGACGGGGGCGGGCAGGTCGATCTTGAACGACCCCAGGAGACGGTCCTTGGCGTAGTTGGCGTCCTGATCGCGCACCTGGAGATAGTCCTGATACAGGAAGTACTCGCCGTTGTCGGCGAACACGAACGCCCCGCGCCTTGCCTCCGCGGTATACGTGGCGACGAGGGTGCGGGCGTCGACGTCCGAACTGACCGACACCGACGTGATCGGCAGACCTACGATCCCATTCCAGAAGTAGACGTCATCACGGTCAATGCTCTGCCGCACGACCTCGCCGTCCACGTCTTCGTAAGTGACGGAGAACGAATAGGAGGCGCTCGGCTCCGTCAGGTCCGGCAGCACGACCTCCGCGGCGTAAGGCTCGGACGTGGGGACGGCCACGCGAAACCCGCCGAGGAGCGTCAACGGCGCGTGGTTGCCGCTGGTGTCGGCGACCTCGCCGTCCAGCAACGTCACGGCGAACGCGTCGTTGTCCCAGGCGTCCCACACAGCGCCGAGGGCCTCGACCCGGTATGTGACGACGCAAGTCGTTGGGTCATTATCGATGGCGATCGTCGCACTTGCGATTTTTAGAGTGGGACTGAGGTCGGGTTCTGCCCGGATCTTGAGGTCCGTGATCCCGATCGACGAGTCGTCTACGCCCGCCGCGTCGCGGATGGTGACGACCACGTCGCACCCCGTGCCGCCAGAGGTCAGGATATCCTCGACCGGTTTGAGAATGGCCGTGGGTGCCAGGACGTCCGCGAACAGCAGGCGCGGCTCGAGGCCCTCGGTGTGAACTGCCGGACCGCCCGGGCTGGGGTGACGCGTAACGCGCTTAGCGTGACACCGGACACGCGGCGAAACGAAGTGCATATCGAAGCTCCGATGACGTGCTGCCGGGAACAGATCGCCGCCAAGACTGCGGCTGAACGGCACGGCACGCCGTGACCTGCGGCGGTCCGGGCCTCGGCGGCGGCCGTGCGGTGGCGCGGCCGCGCTACCCGCGTGCGAGCGGGCCGAGCGCGTCGGCGACCGGGGCATGTCGAGTGGTGCGGCCGATGTCCATTACCAGGACTGTTGCCCACTGAACACCAACAACCTCGGTCAAAACGTGAGCGGCCGCGGGGGGAGTCTAATGGCAGGATGTTAACTTCGACCGATCCGGCCCCGCCCGCGTCAGGCTCCCGCAACCGCCTCGCCCACCAGTCAGACCGCGAGCCCGCCGCCGCTGCGCGCGGTGCAACCGGAGCAGTTGGACCGAGGATCAGGCGGGCCGGGACATCAGTGAACGAGGGTGACACGTTCGCGCCTGCGCCGCTTCGATGCGGAAGTCCGAGTCGTCGGCGGCGGGACCGGGACGTGCAGGGCCGACGGTCACCATCGCGCAGAAGGTGTGCCCCTCCGCCAGGGGCCGCTGCTCACTTCTTCCCGATGCAGAACAAATGCTTCTCCGAGCGGATGAAGATCTGCCCCTCGGCGATGGCGGGCGAGGCCTGGCAGGGGCCTTCGAGGTCGTTCTCGGCGACGGCCTTTAGCTCTTTGCCGCCGGCGGCGGGCGCGAAGACGCTCGTCGTGCCGTCCTCGCTGAGGATGTAGAGGTGGCCGGCGGCCCAGACGGGGGAGGCGGAGAAGGTGCCGTCGAGGTTGTCCTTCCAGAGGATCTCGCCGGTCTTGGCGTCGAGGACCTGGAGGATGCCGTTCTCCTTGATCGTGTAGAGCTTGCCCTCGTGGTAGAGGAAGGACGGCTGCGTCGGCACACCCTTCTTCTGCTCCCAGAGGATGTGCGTCTTGGTGACGTCGCCCTTGGCAGCAGGATCGAGGCGGATGGCGCGGATCGTGTCGGCCTCGAAGCCGGACGACGTGAACGCCACGCCGTCGCCGATCACGGCCGACGGGGTCACGCCCTCGCCCTGGCTGAACACCGTCCAGAGCAGTTCACCCGTCGCCGGGTCGAACCCCTGCACGACGTCGCCGGCCGTGCTGACCATTGTCGGCTTGCCGCCGACGTCGACGATGCTCGGCGTGCCGTGCGCGATCCGCGACTCGCCGCGCTTGGCCTTGTAGCGCGTCTTGCCGGTCTTGGCGTCGAGCGCCAGGACGAACGCCTCCTCCCACGGCGTCTTCCACCCGACGGTCGTGTCGGGGCCGGGGCTGGAGCCGTCGAACGGCATGATGAGCAAGTCCTGGTACAGGATCGGCGACGCGCCGAGGCCGTGCTGGCTGTAGAACGGGTGCTCGGTGTTCGTCCAGAGCACCTCGCCGAATCGGCCGACACCGCGGCCGCCCCGCCGCCGCCGAAGAACGCGTAGACGACCTTGCCGTCGGTCACGGGCGTCGGCGTGGCGTAGGAGTTCTTGCGGCCTTTCGCTTCGTCTCCTGCTCGAAGACCTTGCGGTCCCAGGCGATCTTCCCCGTCGTGCGGTCAACGCAAATGATGTGGCACGACTTGCCGTCGTCCGTGGCCGACGAACACGCGGTCGCCGGACACGATCGGCGACGACCACCCGAGGCCGGGGATCTCCGCCTTCCACGCGATGTTCTCGTCCGGCCCCCACTTCGTCGGCACGCTCGTCTCGTCCGAGTGCCTCCCTGCCCCGTCGGCCCGCGGAACTGCGGCCAATCGCCGGCGTGAACGGACGGCGCGAACGCCAGAAGGACGAGGGGAAGCACGAGGAATCGGCAGCCGCGTCATGATCGGGACCCTCCGCAGGTACCGACGTTGTAACGGCTCGCGGCAAACCGCCCAAGACCGGATTCGGGGAGAATGCGGGACGGCGGCGCGACGCGCCCAGCGACGAATGATCCAGCGGCAGCGCCGTCCGTGCATGTGAGGCGACGTGCCCCTCACGCCGCGCCTCGGGTACGAAGGACCACGCCAGGGGACGCGGGCCCATTGAGGAATGGCGGACCTCAAGTTCAACCATTGATCGATCACAAAGAAGCACGGTCGGACGAGCCGACCGTGCTTCGGGTTCGATCTGTCCTGGGTTCGCGCTACGCCGCGCGGCGGGCCGGGACGGCTTCGGGCCGGGCGACCGCGTCGGGCATGGGGCCGATGACGAGGAACCCACCCTGCTGGGCCATCGCGTCCTGGCGGGCCGCGCGCAGGCGCTCGGTGACGAAGCCGAGCGCGCGGGCCGCGCAGACGCCGATGATGATCAGCGCACCGAGTTCGAGTACGAGGTGCATCCCCTCGAGGTGCCGGCGGTTGATCTTGCCGAGCACGGGCAGGAAGCTGCCGGCCCGGGCGACGACGAACGTGCCGAGGTACGCCAGCCCGACGAACGCCATCTGGTAGCGCGGCCGGGTGCGGCCGACGTAGCGGTACAGCGCGTACATCCCCGCCGCCCCCGCGACCGCGCCCGCCCCGACGAGGCCGAAGCCGATCGGCCGGCGGAGGTCCCACAGGCCCAGGGCGCGGACGGCGTCCTTGGCGGTGGCGACGACGAGTTGTTGCAGGTCGAGTTGCTTGTTGCACCCGAGGAACACCAGCAGCGCCGCCAGCGCCACCCACACGCCCGGCCGCACCGCGTGGCGGCTGCGCCAGCCGAGCGCGGACTCGCCCCGCCACGCCCAGGCGCAGAGGCCGGCGACGAGGAAGTAGGTGAGGGTGATCGTCCAGCCCAGGAAGTCGGGGTCGCCGATTCCGGGCCGCCAGCCGTCGGGGGTCATGATCGCGAGGGGATGCATTGGAACCCTTATCGGTCGGACCGGGCGGGGGCAGATGAAATTGATTTGTCCCAGTTCAACGAAATGGTTTCGTCCGATCATCCGGGCGTTACCAGGCATGAAAGCGAGGGCATGATCGGATCGTAAGTTATTGTTCCCAAAGAAGTCGCGCCGCTGACCGCGCCCGCGCCGCGAGTGCGCCCGCGCGTTGAGCGGCCGGGCTTGCCCGGCGCTGTCTTCCCGTCGCCCCACGGTCAAGTGCCAGACATGCCCCACCCCTAAAGAGCAGGCAGTGACCCGACCCACCCCTCAACCCGGGGGAGAACTCCTTCGGAAGTTGCCCCGGATGACCCCGATCCCGCACAATGACCGACGCGCCGGAACGCGCGCCCCCTCATGATCTCCACCGTCGTCCCCATCTACAACGAGCAGGCGAACCTCCCCGAACTTCGCCGACGATTGGCCGCGGCCCTGGACGCGACCGGGCACGCGTGGGAGATCGTGTTCGTCAACGACGGCAGCGCCGACGCGTCGGCCGCCCTGCTGCGATCTTTCGTCGAGCAGGACGAGCGGATCCGCGCGGTCGAGCTGTCGCGGAACTTCGGCCACCAGCCGGCCATCACCGCGGGCATCCACGCGGCGCGGGGCGACTGCGTCGTGTTGATCGACGGCGACCTCCAGGACCCGCCGGAGGTGATCCCCGCGATGGTCGAGCAGTGGGAGGCGGGCCACGCCGTCGTGCTGGGCGAGCGCCGCAGCCGGGCGGACGGCGGGCTGCGGGGACTGGGGTTCCGGCTCTTCTACCCGCTCATGCGCCGCGTGACCGACCTGCCGTCGGAGATCGACGCCGGCATCTTCGGCCTGATGGACCGCACGGTCGTCGACGAGTTCAACCGCCTGCCCGAGCGCAACCGCTTCATCCCCGGCCTGCGGTCGTGGCTCGGCTTCAAGCAGACCGGCGTCCCCTACGACCGCCAGGACCGCGCCGCCGGCAAGCCGAAGCAGACGCTCCGCCGCCTGCTGCGCTACGCGATGGACGGGATGATCAGCTTCAGCTTCAAGCCCCTGCGGGCGGCGACGTGGCTGGGGTTCGTCGTGTCGATCGTCGCGTTCCTGCTCGGCGTTTACTACTTCGTCGACTTCTTCGCCAGCGGCAAGGAGCCGGGCAGCGGCTTCACGACGATCATCCTCTGCGTGCTGTTCCTCGGCGGCATCCAGCTCATCACGATCGGCATCCTCGGCGAGTACGTCGGCCGGATCTACGAAGAGGTGAAGCAGCGCCCGCTCTACGTCGTGAAGGAGCGGATCGGGTTCGGCCGCTCGCGGGATGCCCTTTCCGCGCGCCGCGGCGGCCGCGTCGCGACCGGCGAAGAGGTGAGCGATGTCGCTGGATGACCGGTTGCGCCGAATCGCCCCTGCCGATCGCTCGCCGGGCGCGCCGGCGATCAGGCGGTGGACGCGCGAGGAGTGCTATCGGTTGCTCGACGCCGGGATCTTCGTCAACCGGCGGGCCGAACGCATCCACGGGCACCTCATCGAGTCGCCGCAGATGACGCCCCGCCACGCGGCCGCGATCAGCGTGGCGAACGTCGTGCTGATGCGCGCCTTCCCACCGGCGACGCACACGATCAGCGTCCGATGCCCCATCGTCGTCGGACCCGATCACGACCCCGAGCCGGATCTGGCCGTCGTGGCCGGTCCGCCACGCGAACATTTCCGGCACCCGACGACCGCCCTGCTCGTGGCCGAGGTGGCCGACGTTTCCCTGTCGTACGACCGCGACGTCAAGGCTCCCATCTACGCCGAGGCCGTCGTCGCGGAGTACTGGATCGTCAACCTTGTCGAGGACTGCGTCGAGGTGTACCGCAATCCTGTTCGAGACGCGGCGGGCGCGTTCCGCTACGGGGACGGCCGGCGGCTGACGCCGGACGACGAGGTCGCGCCGCTCGCCGCGCCGGCGTCTCCGATCCCGGTGAAGAACCTGCTTCCCTGAGCAAGTCCAACCTCAGGCGTAGCGTTTGGATGGGACGCTGTCATCCCGAGGAGCGACAGCGACGACCCATCTCGGAGCGGAGAGATGCGTCCCCTTCCGACCCGAGATCCCTCGAGTCGCTACCGCTCCCCTCGGGATGACACGCGACACGTGGAGTAGACGTGCTCCAGACGTTGGCGGCACGCGACCGCAAAAAGTAAGCCGCTCGCCAGTTCCGCAGACAGAGGGTTGACCCCTCACTGCGAAGCTGACGAGCGGCTCATCTCGCTCTCTGCCTTCTCTGAAGAACTACCGACGTTGCGGTTACGCGTCCCCATTCCCGTCGCCGTTGGTGGATGCCGGGGTTCGCCCGACCCGTCGCCGTTGGTCGACGTCGCCGTCGGCGTCCGTTGTGGTCGGCCACCGTCTCGGCGCGGCAATGTCCGCGCCTTCGCCGACGTCAACGCCCACGCCCGCCGTCGCGGCGGCGGCGGCGGCGGCTTCGACCGGGGTGTCGTCGGCGTCGATCTTGGCCATCGCGACGAGGCGGTCGCCGTCGTCCACGCGGATCAGCTTCACGCCCGCGGCGTTGCGGCGGTCTCGCGGATCTCGCTAACTCGGGTGCGGATCAGGATCCCTTCTCCGTGATCAGCATCAGCTCGTCGTCGTCGCAGACCGCGACCATCCCGACGACGTTGCCGTTGCGGTCGGTCGTCTTGATGTTGATCACGCCCTTGCCGCCGCGCTTGATCAGGCGGTACTCGTCGACGGCCGTCCGCTTGCCGAAGCCGTTGACGCACGCGGTCAGCACCATGCACGCGGGGCTCATGAGCGTCGTGCTGTTGTCGGCGCCGCCGGTGGCCGACGCAGCGCGCCGGTCGGGACGACGATCATGCTCACGACCTCGTCGGCCGGGGCTCTTGTCCTCGGGCCGCGGTCTCGGCCAGCTCGATCCCCTTCACGCCGCCGGCCGGGCGGCCCATCGCCCAGCACGTCGGTCTCCTTGAAGCGGATCGCCATGCCCTGCCTCGTGCCGAGCGAATCTCGTCGTTGCCGTTGGTCAGCTCGACCGAGATCAGCGTGTCGCCGGCCTCGAGGCCGATCGCGATGATCCCGTTCTGGCGGATGTTGCCGTACGCGCTCCAGCGCGGTCTTCTTCACGACGCCGAGGCGCGTCGCGAACATCAGGAACTGTTCGGCGCGGCTCGAAGTCGGCGATCGCCAGCACGTTGGCGATCTTCTCGTCCTTCTGGAAGCTCAGCAGCTGCGCGATGCTGCGGCCCATGCTCGTGCGCGAGCCCTGCGGCACGTCGAACACGCGGCGCTCGTACACGCGGCCCTGGTTCGTGAAGAACGGCAACAGGTAGTCGTGCGTGTTGGCGACGAACAGGTGCTGCACGAAGTCGCCGTCGCGCGTCTCGCCCCCTTGATCCCGCGCCCGCCGCGCGTCTGCGAGCGGTACGTGTCGACCGGCAGCCGCTTGATGTACCCCTCGTGGCTGACGGTGACGACCACGTCCTCGCGGGCGATGAGGTCCTCGAGGTTCATGTCGCCCGCGCGCCCTGGATCTCGGTGCGGCGGTCGTCGCCGTACTTCTCCTTCATCTCCAGGACGTCGGTGACGATGATGTCCATCACGAGCTTCTCGTCGCGGAGGATCGCCTCGTACCCCTCGATCTCCTCGATGAGCTGGCGGTAGTTGTTGACGAGCTGCTCGATCTCCAGCCCGACGAGCTGGATCAGCCGCAGCCGCCGCGATCGCCTCGGCCTGCACGTGCGTGAGGTGCACCGCCCGGTCGGCCGAGCGGTCGAGCAGCACCTTGGGGATCTGCGGGGCGTACGGGTGGTCGGGGAAGCGCGATGCGGAACGCGCGGGCGCGGAGCTTCTCCATCGCCTCCTCGCCGTCTTGCTCGTGCGGATCATCCGCACGACCTCGTCGATGTCGCAGACCGCGAAGATCTGCCCTTCCAGGATGTGCGCGCGCTGCGCGCTGCGCAGCAGGAACCGCGTGCGGCGGGTGATGACCTCCTTGCGGTGCGCGACGTAGTGCTGGATCAGCTCCTTCAGCCCCATCGTCCGCGGCTGGCGGTTCACCGCCGCGATGTTGATCATGCTCACCGTGACCTCGCACGGCGTGTACTTGTAGAGCTGGTTGATGATCACGTTCGGGTCGGCGTCGCGCTTCAGGTCGATCACGATCCGGCAGGCGTGCTGCCGGCCGCTGTGGTCGTTCACGTCGCTGATGTCGCGGATCAGGTCGTTCTTCACCGCCGACGCGATGCTCTCGACGATGTTCTTGCGGATCACGTTGTAGGGGATCTCGCTGATCACGATGATCGGCTTGGCCCCTTCTGCTCCTCGACCGCGATCCGCGCCCGCAGCGTGACGCGCCCGCGGCCGCTCTTGTACCCCTCGACGATCCCGTCGCGGCCGCAGATGATGCCGGCCGTCGGGAAGTCCGGGCCCTTCACGCCGAGCGCACGACCTTGCCGTCGGCGTCGACCACGTCGGCCATCAGGTCGCGCAGCTCGATCGCCGGGTCGTCGATCACGCGCACGATCGCGTCGCAGATCTCGCGCAGGTTGTGCGGCAGCAGGTTGCACGCCATGCCGACGGCGATGCCGGTCGAGCCGTTGACGAGCAGGTTGGGAACTTGCCCGGCAGGACGGTCGGCTCCATCAGCCGGTCGTCGTAGTTCGGCTGGTAGTCGACCGTGTCGTACTCGAGGTCCGACAGCAGTTCCATCGCGACCCCGGTCATCCGGGCCTCGGTGTACCGGCTGGCGGCGGGCGGGTCGCCGTCGGTGGAGCCGAAGTTCCCCTGCGGGTCGACGAGCGGGCTGCGCATCGCCCAGTGCTGGCCGAGGCGCACGAGCGTCGGGTAGACGATCTGGTCGCCGTGCGGGTGGTAGTTGCCCGACGTGTCGCCGCAGATCTTGGCACGCACTTGTAGTGCTTGCGCGCGGGCCGAGGTTCAGGTCCTTCATCGCGACGAGGATGCGCTGCGACGGCTTGAGCCCGTCGCGGACGTCGGGCAGGGCCCGGTCCATGATCGTGCTCATCGCGTACGTCAGGTAGTTGTCCTGCAACTCCTGCTCGATCTGCAAATCTTCGATCCGATCGAGCGGTGCGGGCGGCGTCGCGCCGGGGGTGCTGTCTGCCATATGAATTCTTGCTCGTTTAGCGGGCGGGAGCGGGGCGAGGGAACGTCGTCTAAGCCCTAACAGTGTCCCGGCTTACGAAACGACCGGGTACTCCAACCACGACCGATAATTATATCGGCTAAGCGTGCTGAAATCGAGCAATTCCCATGTGGTATTGCGGGGTTTTTCCTGCGCGAACGACAGTGGGCCCGAACGACGTCAATCGAGGCTCAGAAGCACGTAAAACTAATGCTCTCGCCAGCCCCCTTTTAGCCGGCTCGCTTGCGAGCCGCGTCCCGGTGCGCTGCCCGCGAAGATGGTCGAAGAGCGGCTAAAAGTACCGCGAGCAGCAGGTCGTCATCCTGAGCGCAGCGAAGGATCTCTCGTAGTCCCAGCGAGAACCGCGCGAGATCCTTCGCTGCGCTGCGGATGACATTCCCCGCGGAGCAGAACTGTTAGTAGCTCTCAGGACTGTCGAGTCTGTCGCCAAAAGTCGGTGTCGGAGACAACCTCCGAGCACCTTTACGTTCGAAGAGAACGGGCCCTTCGGGCCTGCGGCTAAAAGGTGAGCCCGGGGACCGGTTCGGGAAGGCGCGTGAACCGTCTTTCAACCGCCCCGCGCCACGCGGTAGATCACGCCGTCTCCAGTCTCGAACACGACCTGAAAGCGCGCCGGCTCGGCCCGCGCCATGCGCAGTTCAGGCGGGTCGGTTCCTAACTCCGACTTGTGGACGACGAGGTATTCGACGCCGAGCGCGTCGAGGTTGCGGAGCCAGGTGTCGCGGTCGGCGTCGGCGTTCTGCGTGGCGGTCATCGCGATCACGATGTCGTCGCCGGGGATCGTTTCGCCGAGCCGGGGCACGTCGAGGAACCGCGTCAGCCCCCGCCGAACCGGGGCGTGGACGACCCGGCGGGTGAAGTCGAAGTCGTAGAGCGGGTAGACGAACGACGTGTTGGCGAACGCGATCGTGGCGTCCGGCGGCAGCTCGTCGCGGGCGTGCGTCCAGAGGTCGACGTGCGCGGGGTAGAAGGCGGCCCAGATGTACCCCTGCGTGCCGCGGTACGTGCCGCGGTAGTCGGGCCACAGGGTGTAGAACGCCAAGGCTGCGACGAGGGCGGCGGTCGCGCCGCCGAGCGTCAGGACCCTCGTCGCCGTCTCGGGCGAGCGGGCGGCGAGGCGGGCGTGGAATGCCCAACCGGCGACGCCGGCGATCGCGACGCCCGCCGCCGTCGCCGCCAGCAGCGCGACCTGCGCCGCGAGGCCCGCCTCGAAGCTCGTCGCAACCGACACGGCCGCGAACAGCCCGGCGAGGCCGAGGCGGGCCGCCCGCGCCGTCACCCAGCGCTCGAGCGCCCACCCGGCGGTGGCGAACAGGAGCAGGAAGAGCGGGAAGACGTACCGCACCTCGTGGTGCGGCGAGGCGAAGCGAAACAGCACGAGCGTCAGCGGCACGCCGACGAGGCAGGTGCGCTTCAGCGGGTCGCGCCATGCCGCCCGGCCGGCGCCGGCGATCCCACCGATCCAGCCGGCGGCCAACCCCGCGAGCGGCGCCAGCGGCATGCTGTGGTACGTCGCCGATAGCATCGCCCACACGCCGCTGGCGGTGCGGAGCGACGCGTCGCGCTCGGTGGTGAACATGCCGGCGAAGATCGTGCGGCCGAAGAGCTTCACGTCGACCGGGTAAAGCGGGTTGCCGGTGAGCCAGGTCGTGCGGACGTACCACGGCACCGACAGCGCCAGCGCCAGCCCCGCCGCGACCGCCCAGTCGCGCGCCCGCCAGCGGGCGCGGAACGGGGCGTCGACCAGGAACAGGAAGAGCGGGCAGGCGAGCAGGATCGTGTACTTGCTCGACAGCACCATCCCCATCGCCAGCCCCGCCCGCCAGGGCCCGAGCCGGTCGCGCGGGTTGCCGCCGACGAGCGCCACCACGGCGGCCCCGAAGAACGCGGTGACGAACAGGTCGTCCTTGGCGAACAATACCTGGCTGAAGAACGGCCGGCACAGCGCCGCGGCGACCGCGACGAGCCCCGCGACCGCCAAGCCGCACCCGAGCAGCCGGGCCAGGCGGGCGACGAGCAGGAAGATCATCAGCAGCGGCGCGACCTGCACGTACCGCACGAGCACGTCGCTCCGCAGCGGCACGACGAGCCACGCCATGAACGTCGAGCTCGTCGCCGGCGAGTAGGTGGCGGCGGGGTTCCAGTACCACGTGTCGAACAGCCCCAGGCGCCCGGTCTGCATCCACTGCACCGCGGCCGGCAGGTGGTAGACGAGCGGGTCGGTCGAGAGCGGCGGCGTGAAGCGCTGGGTCCACCCGTAGGCGCCGACGTAACCGACGACGAAGAGCGCGCAGGCGACGAACGCGAGGCGCTCGCGCGCGGGGAGCGACGTATCAGCGCGGATGGGGCGAATTGTCGCGTCCTGCGAATCAGGTCGCGCGCCGCCCGTCGCCTCGGACGCGCCAGCGCGGCCCTTCGGGCGGCGGCTAAAAGGGGAGGGGACGGTGGGAACCGACTGTCGCTCGGACGGAAGGTCCGCGCCGTCGGTCGTCGTCGTCGTCGTGACGACTTGCCGCGCGCCCAACCAGAGGGCGGCGCAGAGGGCGGCGGCGACGGTGGTCATCGTCGACAGGTTGAGCACGCCGGCCACGCCCGGCAGCGCGACGGCGAGGTACTGCACGACGTATGCTCCGAGCAGCGCGTCGCACGTCGCCTGAAGGTGCCCGCCCCCGCCCCACCGCCGGGCGAACGCGTACGCGCACGCGAGCACGGCGGCGTTCATCAGCAGCGCGAACACGAAGCGGATCTCGTCCAAAGCGCGCGTCCCTTTCCCGATTCGATCGTCTATCTGAGGCAAAGCGCTGGTGCCGCAGCCCGCCTCGTTTAGCCGACTCGCTCGCGAGCCGCGTCTCGTGGGCCGCGGGCCAGAGGTTTCCCTCTGTAGCCGCCAGCGCGCACGCGCCGGGCCGTCGCGTCGATGCTCCCTCGCGGGCCGCGGGATTGTCGGGCGAACGGGCGGGTCGCGGCAAGCCTCGCGCGAATTCTCTCGGACCCTTGACCGCGACCGCCCTACCGTTCCATCTTGTGCGCGGGCCTCGATGCGATAGAGTCGCGCCGGGCGAGCGCGCGAGCGCTGGCAAGCCGTGGCGGGCAAGCGTGCCGGATGTCCGCGTCGGCCCACTGAGGCGCAGACGGCGACCGGTCGACGTCATCATCGGACGGCACATGACCGGCCCCTCCGGCCCCCGCGTCTCGACCGGCACGGGCAGGGTTGGCGGCCGGATCGATTCCGCGGCAGGCACGAGCGCGAGAGGCGGGTCCACGATGGCAAAGGGGGGACGTCCCAAGACGAGCAAGGCGGGCGGCGGGGCGCCACGGCCGGGCCGTTCCGCGACCGCGCCGGGCGACGACGCAGCGTTGTCGCGGCCGGCGTGGGACGCGCGGACGCTGCTGGTGCTGGCCGTGATCGGCGGGCTGGCGCGGGTCGCGGTGGCGCTGGTGTCGTGGGGGACGACCGACGCGTACACGTGGTACCAGTTCGCCGTCCGCATCGACGCGGTCGGGCTGATCGAGGCGTACCGCCTGGAGACGAACCTCAACCACCCGCCGATCCCCGCCTACTGGTCGTGGGCGGCCTACCGCCTCGTCGGCGGCGCCGCGAGGACCGTGGCGATCGGCGCCGAGGCCAGCGCGACGCAACCCGCGGCGGCGTCGCCCGCGTCGGGCGCCGGCGCGGGTTCGCCCGGCGCACCCGCGGGAAACGACGCGTCCGGCGCGCCACGTGAGCCCGGCGCCGCGACTCCCGGCCCGCACCCCGCCGACGGCGGTGCGACCGCCGGCCCGGCGTCGGACGCCGCACCCGCCGACACGGCCGGCGGCCCCGCCGCGGACGACGCCGCCGCTGACGCGCGAGCCACCGGCGGCGCGACCGATGCGACCGCCGGCTCGACCAATGCCGACACCGCCGCCGACGGCGATGCCGCCGCCGAGACGGGCGCGGTCTGGTTCAGCTTCGTCTTCCGCCTGCCGCCGATCCTCGCCGACGGGCTGACCGCGTGGATCCTGTGGCGCTTCTGGCGGCCGCGCGGCGGGCCCACCGTGGCGGCGGGCGTGGTGGCGGCGTGGTCGTGGAGCCTCTGCGCGATCCTCGTCAGCGGGTACCACTGCAACACCGACCCGATCTACGCCATGCTCTGCCTCGCCTGCGTCTACCTCATCGCCGAACGCCGCGCGTTCGGGTGGGGCGGGCTCGCGCTGGCGGCGGCGATCAACGTGAAGATCACGCCGGTGCTGCTGATCCCGCCCCTGCTGCTGACGTGCCGCACCCGCGGCGACGCCGTGCGGTTCCTGGCCGGGCTGGGCGTGGGCGTGGCGCCGTTCGTGCCGCTCGTGCTGGCGCTGGGGCCGCGGTTCTACCAGAACGTGCTGGCGTACAACTCGGTGCTCGACAAGTGGGGCGTGAACTTCGTCATGATCGGGCTGATGCTCCCGCCGGGCGACCTGCTGCGCGTGCCGGCCGACTGGGAGCGCCACCCGATCAACGTCTACTACCACAACGCGCGCTACCTGATCTTCGGCCTGATCGGCGCCTGGGCACTGCTCGCCCGGTTCCGCCCGCGGTGGGACGCCTACGAGGTGGCGGCCGTCACGTTCGTGCTGTTCCTCGTGCTGACGGCGGGCTTCGGCGTGCAGTACACGGTGATCCCGCTGCCGCTGCTGTTCGCCGTCCGCCCCCGCCTCGCCGCCGCGTACGGCACGGTGGCCGGGCTGTTCCGGCGACGACGTACTTCCTGAACTGGACGGGCGAGTTCCCGCTGTTCTCGAACTGGCACAGCCTCCTGCCGATGCCCGCCGCGTGGCAAGGGTTCGCCGCCGCCTGGCTCCTGCTCGTCGCGTTCCTCGCCGTGACCCTCGTCCGCCCGCGGCGGCGAGCCGGTGCTGGATGCGAGGATAGAGGTAGAGGGCAGGGTGGAGGGTAGAGGAAGACGAGCGAGGCGCTTCAGCGCCACGCTTCCACCTCGACCCTCCCTCACCCTCCACCCTCGACCTTCCACTCTCGACCCTCCACCCTCCACCCTCCACCCTCCACCCTCTACCCCTCCACCCTCTACCCTCCACCCTCCACCTCTACCCTCTACCCTATCCTCCCTCCCTCCTCCACCTCCACCCGCCCCCTCGCCCCCACGGCGGCGTCTACCCCTACACTCCGCGCCCATGCCGATCGACTTCGACTCATACGACGCGGTGCTCCTCCACCCTCGACGGCACGATCTACTCCGGCGGCGCACCCGCTGCCGGGGCGCGACCGACCTGATCCGCCGACTGCTCATACGCGGGGCGCGCCTCGTACGCGTGCCTGACGAACAGCACGTACGACCCCGGCCGGATCGCCGCCCGACTGGCGCGGATGGGCGTGGACGTTGACCCGGATGGGCGGGACGTTGGGGAGCACATCTACACCGCCGCCGCCGCCGCCTCCGATTACGTGATGGAACGATTCGGGTCGCCTGCGGCGGGGAGTGGTGGCGTGGTGGCGTGGTCGAGTGGTGGCGTAGGCGGGGTTCTCCACCCCACCACTCCACCACGCCACCACCCCACCCCTCCCCGCGTGTTCAACCTGTCGACAGAGGGTGTCCACGACATGCTCGACGGGCGGGTGACGTGGGTGAACGACGCGGCCGAGGCGTGCGACGCGGTGATCGTCGGGGTGCTCAACGCCTACGCGACCGAGGAGCGGCAGCGGGCGGCGATGATCCTGCTGCGCGCAGGGCGGCGCTCGTCGGCATCTGCGCCGACCGCGTCTACCCCAGCCCGCGCGGGCTGGAGTTCGGCGTCGGCGCGATGGCCGCGATGCTGCGTACGCCAGCGCGACGCCGGTCTTCTGCGGCAAGCCGGAGAAGTTCTTCTTCGCGGGAACTCTGCCGCCGCCTCGGCGCGTGCGGCCTCGAGCGGTGCGTGCTGATCGGCGACAACCTCGAGAGCGACATCGCCGGGCGCCAAGGGCGTCGGCATGACGGCCGCTCCTCGTCCTCACCGGCGTCGCCACCCGGCAAGATGCCGAGGCCCTGCCGCCCCACGCCCGGCCGGACGCGATCATCGAGGGGTTGGGGAAGTGGTGAAGAAGGAACGAAGAACGAAGAACGAAGAACGAATAGGATAAACATGCTGCGGTCGCGTTTGCACCTCCGGGCGCGACGATCGCAAATCGCGTCGAACGCCAAGACGCCAAGGAAGACGGAAGGCGATACCCTCGCGTTCGTTCCGCGTCCTTGCTCCTGCCTTGGCGTCTTGGCGTCTTGGCGTTTCAACGATCGCGCAATCCGAGACGTGGGGCGTCCTCAACCTGTTTGAGCCGCGTCGGCCTTGGGCGTGGTGCGGGCGTCCGGGACGCTTCTTCCGTTCGAGACGCTGGCGAGGCAGCGCAGCGTCAGGGTCGTCCGACGTCGTGACAATCGTGGCGGTTCGAAGCGAGGGACCGCGCGTTACGGGACCGCGCGTTCACCGGGCCGCGCGCGTTCACCCGTGCGAGCGGTTGTCGCGGGCGGCGATGTGCTTGGAGAGTTCGGTCGGGAGTTGGTCGAGGTCGAACGAGCCCTTCACCCAGACGTCGTTCGCGCCGGCGCGCGCATCGCGCGTTCGCGGAAGCTCTCGTCGAACATCGCGGTGAACATGATGACCGGGACCGACGAGGAGCGCGGGTCGTCGCGGATCTGCCGCAGGACCTGCAGGCCGTCGACGCCCGGCATCATCTCGTCGAGGATCACCAGGTCCGGCGGGGCCGGGCGCGCAGGACTTCGACGGCTTCGGCGCCGCCGCCGATCCACTCGGCGTCGTAGCCGGCGGCGGACGAGCTTGCCGAGGGCCCGGCAGATGTCGAGGTTGTCGTCTACGACGAGTACGGTGGCCATGATACGTCCGCCGCCGTCGGCGTTAGGGAGAATCCCGCCCGCCGTCAGCCCGAGCATTCTGATCTCAACCGCTGCGGAAAGGGAACGAGGAAAAGTTCCCGGGGTCGGCATCCGGCCCCCACACACGAGAAGTCTAGGCGACGGACGGGGTCGCGTCTGTCGCCCTAATGAGGGCCATCTGCCATCGCGACGGCCCCGGCGCCGGTTTCGGCGACTCGCCGATGCGCAGGATGCGATGCGGGAACGCGCCGAAAACGGTGCGCGCAGAAGGTTGGGGCCCCAACAGGAGGGCTGGCGGGTCACCTCAGGTGACCACGCCCCTACACGACCGACTTCTCGCGCCGGATGCGCGCGCGTTGAAATGCAGAGCGCACAATCGAGGAATGTTTACTTCCGAGTACCGGCTCGACCGGATTTGCATCCGTCGAACCGCGAATGAGAGGAGGCACGACCGAACCCCCACGGTCGGCCCCCGTCGCTCACCGAATGGCGGCACTCGTCGCGCCGGCGGCCTCGGCGGCGCGGACGGCGTCGCGGACGCTGGCGGCGATGCCGTCGGCATCTAAGCCGATCTCGGCGAGTTGCTCGGGGCGGGTGGCGTGGGCGATCAGCCGGTCGGGCATGCCGAGCCGCGTCAGCGCCGACGTCGGGAGGTCGTGGGCGACGGCGTACTCGAGCACGGCGCTGCCGAAGCCGTTCTGGAGGGCGTGGTCCTCGATCGTCAGCACCGGGTGGCCGGGCTTCAGCACGCGGGCGAGCATGTCGCCGTCGAGCGGCTTGCAGAAGCGGGCGTCGATCACCCCCACCGCCAGCCCCTCGGCCGCCAGTTGCTCGGCCGCGACCATCGCCTGCGGCGCCAGCGCGCCGTAGACGACGAGCGTCGCGTCGGCCCCCTGCCGCAGCGTCCGACTCTTGCCGGCGACCCACTCCTGTTTAGCCGCCGCTCGCAGAGCGGGGTCGATCACGTTCTCGAAGTCGCACGCCGGCACCACGTCGCGCGGGTAGCGGATCGCGCTGGGCGTCTCCAGCGACAGCGCGAACCGCAGCGCGCGCTTGAGTTCGGCCTCGTCGCTCGGGGCCATCAGGACAATCCCCGGCATCGGGCGGAGGAACGCCAGGTCCATGAACCCGTGGTGGACGGCCCCGTCGTCGCCGACGAAGCCGGCCCGGTCCATGCAAAAGACGACCGGCAGGTTGTTCAGGACGACCTCCTGCCACACCTGGTCGAACGCGCGCTGGACGAACGTGGAGTAGATCGCCGCGAACGGCCGCACGCCGCTCTTGCACATGCCGGCGGCCATGGCGGCCAGGTGCGACTCGCAGATGCCGGTGTCGACGTACCGCCCCGGGTGGGCCGCCTTGAACTTCGACAAACCGGTGCCGTCGGGCATGGCGGCGGTCAGGGCGACGACGCGGTTGTCCTTGTCGGCGAGGTCGATCATCGCGTCGGCGAACGCCGCGGTCCACGCCTTGCCCGAGCCCTTGCTGAGCTCGACGCGGCACCCGTTCACCTGGAACGCGGCGGGGCTGTGGAACTTCGTCGGCTCGCTCGCCGCCACCTCGTACCCCTGGCCCTTGCGCGTCTTGACGTGCAGCAGCACGGGCTTGTTCACGTGCTTGATCTCGGCCAGGAAGTTGATGAGCCCGGGCAGATCGTGGCCGTCGATCGGGCCCATGTACTTGATGCCCATCGACTCGAACATGCTGCCGGCCCACATGGCGCTCTTCACGCTGGCGCAGAGCGAGTCCCACGCGTGTTCGATCGCGTGCCCGACGCTGCTCGGCAGGCGGTGCACGAGTTTCTCGCTGAAGCGCTTGAACTCCTCGTAGGTCGTGCTGACCCGCACGCGCTCGAGGTACTGGCTGAACGCGCCCTGCGGCTCGCTGATGCTCATGCCGTTGTCGTTCAGGATCATCAACAACTGACGCTTGAGCGTGCCGGCGTTGTTCAAGCCTTCGAACGCCAGGCCGTTGACGATCGACGCGTCGCCGACGACGGCGACGACGTGGTTCTTCTCCTTGCCGAGCATCGCGTCGCCCCGCGCCAGGCCGACGGCGGTGCTGATGGCGGTGCCGGCGTGGCCGACGGCGAACAGGTCGTAGGCCGACTCCTCGGGCGACGGGAACCCGCTGACGTGCCCCTTCTTACGAAGCTTGTCGAAGTCGCCGGCCCGGCCGGTGAGCATCTTGTGCGGGTAGCACTGGTGGCCGACGTCGAACAGCAGGCGGTCGGGGCCGGCGGGGTAGGGGCCGAAGTCGTAGACGTAGTGCAGGGCGATCGTGAGCTCGACCACGCCGAGGTTGGAGGCGAGGTGGCCGCCGTTCTTGCTGACCGCGCCGAAGATGCGCTCGCGCATCTCGACGGCGAGCTGCTGGAGTTCCCCCATGCTCAGGCCGCGCAACTCCGGCGGCGACTTGATCTTCTCCAGCAATGACATCGACGGCTGCCTCCCGCTCACGTCCCGGTCCACATCGATCCTAGGCGATCCGTCGCCTTCGGTTGCGTCAGAACCGGTGAAACCCCGAATAGTCCACTATACCGACATCGGCCGGGGCAGTTCGATTACTTTACCGGATAAAGCTAGAGTTGCAACGTGGAAGTTGATGACATCGATCACCGTTCGGTCAGCAGCAACGCGGATGACGGGTGGCCCCGTTGGGATCGTGTCCGGGACCATGTCCACAGGAAGTTTTGCGGGAGGTGAGACTTAAGAACCGGCGACGGGCTTCAAACAGGTGTTACGCGCGGCGCATCGAGTGACGCGGTTCGCACAACTTTGGCGCGCTTTTTTAGCCGCAGACCCGAAGAGCCCGCTGCCGGTGAACTGTCGAGGCTTGGGCCGAGGGCGATTGAGCGTTGAAAAGCGAACGGGACCGCGGAGTGAGCTCCGCGGTCCCGTTCTACGCTGAAGTTGGAACCCACCCGACTACGCGTGAACCGCCGCGGTGTCGACCGTTGCCTCGCCCGTCGCGGGCGCGTCCGGCGACGGCAGCGCTGCCGCCGCCGCCGTCGCATCGGCGCCCGGCCGTCGCGCAGAGTTCACCGTCCCCCCCGCCGCGTGGCGACGACGGCTGCCGGCCCACCAGCCGCGGTGGTTGCCCGCCTGTACGACCGGCTTGCCGAGCCGCCCCTCGACCTCCTGCCGCACGCGCGACACGACGTCGCCGGCGTCCCTCGCGTCCGACAGCAGCTGATCGAACGAGCGCGAGTCGCGCTCGCGGTGCAGTTCGACCGCCACCGTCTCGCCGAGGGCCGTCAGGGCCAGTTCGAGGTCGGACATGTGGTCGCGAAGGTTCTCGCCGGTCTTGAACAGGTTCTTGTGCCGGCGGTACTCCTCGACCTCCATGCCGAACGAGCCGCGCATGAGGTCGTTGGTGAGGGCGCGGAATTGGTCGCTCTCCTTCGCGCCGCGCTTGTACCACTCGCCGGTGAGCTCGTGGCGGGCGCTGACGCCGCGGAGGCGCTTGTCGACCCACCGCCGGCTGTACCCCTTCTGCTCGTAGAGCCGGCGGGTCCGCAAGACGGCCAGTTCCGGGTTCTCGGCCTCCTCCAGCCGTTCCCGCGCGCTCTGCGCGAGCCAGCGGCGGAGGCGCTCGGCCCTCGGCGAGCTGATCGATTGCACGAGGCGCAGCATGCCTTCGAGATCGACCGCGTCGGTCGCCAGCGCCTCGCCCATGGCCGGCAGCGACTGCTGCTCGCCCGGGAACACGACCGCCTCGCAGATGTCCCGCAGGGCGGGCTCCTGCTTTTTCAGGTGGACCCACAGCCCCGGCGCGTCGCCGGCGTTGGTGAGCGCCGCCACCACGTCCACGGCCGCGTAGAGCGTCCGCCCCTCGTGCTGCACGTGCCGAATCCCATCGCCGCGCAAAGGCGCCGGCAGGCCCGTCGTCGTCATCCGTTTCGTCCGTATGTCGGTTGCTCCTCTCGCTCCTTCACCACCTCATGTTAGTACGTTTTTCGGGTCAGAAAGTTGCGGATGTGGAGCAGATAAATGCTGAAAAGTTCAGTAGTTGAGCCGGCATCGGTCCCTAAGTCAGAGGGTGGAAGTGCTGCTCTCCCGGGGCGGAAGCGGCGATCGGATTCCGTCGATCCTGCGACGCTCAGACCTGCCGCACGACGACGAACTCCGCCAGCGACCGCAGGCCGGCCGCCGCGGGGCCGAGGGGATCGATCGCGGCGAGGGCGACATCGAGTTGCCGCCGCGCCTCGGCCCGGCTCTGATCGAGGCCGAGCAGGCCGGGGTAGGTGTTCTTCCCCTTGCCGCGATCCTTGCCGGTGGCCTTGCCGAGTTGCAGCGGCGTGCCGGTGACGTCGAGCACGTCGTCGACGATTTGAAACGCCAGGCCCAGCGCGTCGCCGTAGCGGGTGAGCGCGTCGACCTGCCCCGCCGGCGCGCCGGCGGCGATCGCGCCCATGCGGCAGGCGGCGGTCAGCAGCGCGCCGGTCTTCATCCGGTGAAGGCGCCGCAGTTCCTCCATCGCCAGCGACCGCCCCTCCCCTTCCATGTCGAGCACCTGCCCGCCGATCATGCCGACCGGCCCCGCCGCCCGCGCCAATTCCACCACGAGGCGCGGCGCGACGTCGGCCGACGCGTCCGTCGCCAGAACCTCGAACGCGAGCGTGACCATCGCGTCGCCGGCGAGGATCGCCATCGCCTCGCCGTACACCTTGTGGTTCGTCGGCCGCCCGCGCCGGAGGTCGTCGTCGTCCATCGCGGGCAGATCGTCGTGGACGAGGCTGAACGTGTGGATCAACTCGATCGCCGCCGCCGCCGCCAGCGCCGACCCATCCTGCGCCGCCGCCGCCGCCCCGCCGCACGCCGCAAAGCTCTCCAACACGAGCGCCGGCCGCAGGCGCTTGCCGCCGGCCAGCAGGCTGTACTCGATCGCTTCGATGAGGCGGCCCGGCGCGCCGCCGTTTCGGCCGCGCAGTTGGCGGATATAGGCGGTGACGGCGTCGGCGCTGCGGGCGAGCAGCGCGGGCGCATCACGGGGACCGGAATCGGGTGAGCGGTTCGTCGTCGACACGCGCACGATCATAACGAAGACGTGCGCCCGTCGCCTCGCTCCGCCGAGGGGTTCGCGGGCGGCGGGTCGGCCGCGAGCGAATACGTCAGCGTCACGATCCCGTTGCTGTACGTCCGCGGCTCCCCCGTCAGCTTCAGCCGGTGAACACGGTCCGATCGCCGGAACAGCGGCACGCCGTCGCCGAGCAGGATCGGAACGACGGCCAGTTCGATTCGATCGACGACGCCCGCGTCGAGGAAGTCGTGCACGACGCGGGCCCCGCCGCAGATCCACACGTCTTGCCCGCCCGCGGCTCCCAGCCGTCGGGCGAGCGGCCGCACGTCGCCCGACCCCGTCTCGACGCCCGGCGGTATCGGCGGCGAATCGATCGGCCGATTCGTCAGCACGACGCACCGCTTGCCCTCGTAAGGCCACGGAACGCCGAACGAAATCACCTGGTCGTACGTCGCCCGCCCCATCACGACGGTATCGATCGTCGCCAGGAAATCGTCGAACTTCAGGTCCGCCGCGTTGTAGTCGTCGAGCCACGTCACCGCCCCGTCCCGGGCGGCGATGAAGCCGTCGAGGCTCGTGGCGATGGAGAGGCGGATCAGCGGCGGCGTCGCATCGACGGCAGGTATATCCACGGCGGCGACCACCGCAACCCGGGCCGCACGCCGACGGGTCACCCCGGTTGCGGATCGACGTGACAAAGCGGGAGACGCAATTCTGCGGGCGGATAGATCCCGTCTTGCGACGGCCGTTCCACGCGCCGTCGCGGGGGCCTAACGTGTTCACATGAGCGACGCACTTCCCGCGGATCGCCCCGCGTGTCCGCATCGGGCATGTCCACCTGAAAGTTGCCGACCTCGACCGGGCGATCGCGTTCTACCACGGCGTGCTCGGGTTTGACGTGACGCAGCGACTCGGCCGCAGCCGCGTTCCTGTCGGCGGGCGGCTACCACCACCACATCGGCCTGAACACGTGGGAGAGCGACGGCGCGCCCCGCCGCCGCCGGGGACGACGGGGCTCTACCACCTGGCGATCCTCTACCCGACGCGCGACCTCGCCGACGCGCGCGCCGCCTCCTCGCCGCCGGCGTCGCGCTCGACGGCGCGGCCGACCACGGCGTGAGCGAGGCGATCTACCTCCGCGACCCCGACGGCAACGGCGTCGAGATCTACTGGGACCGCCCGCCCCAAACGTGGCCGCGCACGCCGGACGGCGGGCTGGCGATGTTCACCCGCGCTCGACCTGCAAGACCTCCTGCGTGAACCGCCGTCTACCGCCGGCACGCAAGCAGCAGGGTCATAGCCGCACCGACGGCGTGTCCGCCGTCGTCGATCCTTCTGGCAGAATGACCAAGAGTCCAACCGCGGAGCCACAGAGACACGGAGGACAGGCGGGGGCGATAACGGGGATGAAAGTCAGCCGATCGAGGAAGAACGGACGCATTTTTAGAACGTCTTCCTCCACCCCTCCCTCCACCCTCCGCCCTCCACCTTTCGTCCTCGCTTGCTTCTTCCCGATGCCTCCGCTTCGTTCCGACGTCCGCCGACCGGCTAATCCTTCGGCGCGCGAACCCGTTGCGATTGATCGGGCTGGCCTGGCTCAACTCGACGCCGCTGATGTCGACCTTGCGCGGGTGCTTCTTCGCGCAGTCGATGCAGGTCGTGACCCCCGGCAGCGCCTCGAGCCGGGCCGGCGCGTCGGGCGCGCCGCAGAGGCTGCACGGCTTCCGGGATTTGGTGTTCTTCTCCGCCACGGCATCCTCCGGCTGATGACCTTCCCCCGCCGCCATCATATGACCGGTGCGACGCCGCCGGGGACGGAGATTCGACGTGCCGCCGCCACACCGGGCGGGCCGCGCTCGAAGAGCGTCTCAAAGTACCGCCGCCGGCAGGAGGTCATCCTGACCGCAACGAAGGATCTCCCGCAGGCCTTGCGAGGCCCGCGTAGATCCTTCGCCGCGATCGGGGAAGACATACCCCGCGAATCGGTAATTGTGGAAGTTCCAGGTCGGCACCACGGGCGCGGGACCGGCGGCTGACGTTCGCTCCTCGCCCGATTACGACCCGCGCCCACGACGGCGGTTGATGGTCCCGCGCCCGGACGCTTGTCGGCGGCGGCCGGGGGCGCTACGTTTCGGCACATGGAACGGGAGACGGTCCTGGCCCGGCTCGACGCCGAGCGCGCGGCCTCGCCCGCGACGGCGAGACGATCGACGTGCGGCCGAGGGTCACCCGGCTGCACCAGTCGGACGGCTCGCACCACGCGGTCGTCTACTCGTCGCTGACCGCCGACGACGCCGACGCGACGATCGCGGCCGAGGTGGAGCACCACCGGCGGCTCGGCGCGGCGTTCGAGTGGAAGCTCTACGCGCACGCGCCGGGCGACCTGCTCGACCGCCTCCGCCGTCACGCGTTCGACATCGGCCCGCGCGAGGCGGTGATGGCGCACGATTTGGAGCCGAGCGAAATCCCCGACGTCCCTCGTTTCGCCGCAGGGCCGAAGGGCCGCCGCGGGTGCTTCGGATCGGCCTTCAGCCGGCGGCGGCGTGGGCGGACGCGGCGACGCCGGCGCGGGCGGTCGTCGTGCGCGTCGCGACGCCGCGGCACCTGGCCGACTTCCGGCGGGTGGCCGAGGACGTGTTCGGCAAGGACTACGCGTTCACGACGGCGCAACTCGCCGACGCGATCGCCGCCGGGTCGACGCAGCACCTCGGCTACGTCGCGTACGCCGGCGACGGCGAACCGGCCGCGATCGGCCGGCTCTACACGCACCCGCGGAGCCACTTCGGCGGCCTCTACGGCGGCGGCACCCGCGCGGCGTTCCGCGGCCAAGGGTTCTACCGCGCCCTCGTCGCCGCCCGCGCCCGCGACGCGGCCGGCCTCGGCGCGCGGCACCTGATCGTCGACGCCCTGCCGACGAGCCGCCCGATCCTCCGGCGCATGGGGTTCGAGCACCTCACCGACACCTGGCCGTGCGAGTGGCGGCCGTGACCGACCCCCGAGGGGGCCGCAACACATCACGGCCGCCATGCGTCAGTCAGATCCGGGGCGTCCGTTTACCCGGCTCGCTCGCGTGCCGCGTCGCGGTGCCCGGACGGGGTGAGGGTAGCGCGATCACCCAGTGCTCGGTCCGCCAGGCACGCGCACCTGCGGCGCGTCGTGCGTCATGTTCCCGTGCTCGGGGGCGAGGGGGTGAATCTAGCGCTCGCCAGGCGGTTCACGCGCGCCGAGCCGACCGGCGCCGTATCGCCCGTCTACTTCGCCGACGTCAGGAACGTCACGCACACCGGCGAGGGCACCTCGGCCGTCACGCCGGTGGGAGCGAGCGCGCCCGTCGCTGGGTCGATCTTCAGGACCACGAGGGTCCCGGAATTTTGGTTCGCCGCAATGAGGTAGCCGCCGCCGGGGTCGATGTTGAAGTTGCGGGGCGTCTTGCCACCGGTCACGGTTTGACCGATCAAGGTCAACTTTCCGGTCGCCTCGTCGACCGCGTAGGCGACGATGCTGTTGTGCCCGCGGTTGGAGCCGTAGACGTACTTGCCCGACGGGTGCACGACGATCTGCGCGGTCGTGTTCGGCCCCGTCTCCCCCTCGGGGAGCGTGGTGATCGTCTGCACCTCGCTCAGCGTGCCGGCGACGGTGTCGTAGGCGAAGGCGGTGATCGTGTTCGACAGCTCGTTGATGGAGTAGACGAACTTGCCGCGCGGGTGGAACGCGAGGTGCCGCGGACCGGACCCGGGCTTGACGTTGGCCGTCGGCGTCTCGTTGGGCACGAGGCCCTTGAGCGGGTCGAGCTGGTAGATGTAGATCTGATCGGTGCCGAGGTCGGTCGCCATCACGAACGCGTTGGCCGGGTCGGGGCTGATGAAGTGCGCGTGCGGCTTGTCCTGCCGCGGCTTGCTCGGGCCCTCGCCCTCGAACTCGATGACGGCCATCGGCCCGAGCAGCTTGCCGCCGTCGCCCGAGACGAGCCGGGCGATCGTGCCGCCGCCGTAGTTGGCGACGAGCACGTTGCGGCCGGTCGCGTCGACGCTGACGTGGCACGGCCCCTTGCCGCCGGAGCCGGCCTGGCTGATGAGGGACAGCGTGCCGGTCTGCGCGTCGATGCCGAACGAACTCACCGCGCCGGCCTTGGTGCCGTCGACGTCGTCCATCTCGCCGACGGCGTAGAGGTACTTGCGGTCGGGGCTGATCGCCAGGAACGACGGGTTGCGCGCCTCGGCCGCCACCTCGGGCTTCCCCAGCGCGCCGGTGGCGGGGTCGAACGACAGCTTGTAGATCCCCTTGCTCTGCGTCTTGTCGTTCGTGTACGTGCCGACGTAGACCGTGAGCGGTTCGGGCGCCGGCTGCTGCGCGCCCGCGCCGGCCGATCCCGTCGCGGCGGCGGGCTGGTTCGCCTGTGCCTGGCAGGCGGTGGCGAGGCAGGAGAACATCAGTAAGGCGAAGCCGAGAGCGCGGTGGGATGTGATCATGGGACACGTTCTTGCCATGGCGGCGCGTGAGGGTCAAGCCAAATGTCGCGACACGGGCGCCCGCGGCGCGTGGGCCGTCACGTTCTTGTTTAGCCACAGATGGGGCACCGATGGACACCGATTAAGAGAAAACTCATCGGTGCAAATCGGTGCCCCATCGGTGGCTCAATTGCGGTTTCCACAGGGCAAGTGGTTCTCGATCGAACGGACGTAACGCCGCCAGCTGCTCGATTCCGCCGCCTATCACTTCCGTCTCGTAAACCCGAACGCCGCGCCGCAGGCGGCGCCGGCGAGGTGGGCGAACTGCGAGACGTCGTCCTTGCGGAAGGCGGCCACGACCTCGCGGCCGAGGAACAGGATCGCGACGAGCAGGAACGTCAGCGGGACCTCGCCGCGCCGCAGGCTCGCCATTGACCCCAGCAGGATCATCATGAATACCACGCCGCTGGCGCCGAGCACGCCGCTGTTGAACAGCACGAGGTTCAGGACCGACGTCACTACGGCCGTGATGGCGATCATCTCCATCAGCTCGGACGACTCGTACTTCTCCTCCAGCAGCGGCCCGATCAGCAGGACGATCGCCACGTTGGCCGCGAGGTGCTCCCACCCGGCGTGGCCGAGCACGTGCGACGCGAGGCGGAAGTAGAAGACGGGGTTGTCCCAGTCGCCCCGCCCCGGCGCCGAGAAGTACGGCAGCACGCGGTCCGCCCCGAACAGCCACGCAAGGAGGGTGACGAACGTCGCGAGAAGCGAGAAGGTGAGGACGACGGGGGCGTTGTAGCGGATGCGGAGGGGCATGGTCGGGAAATCCGAATTTCCAAGCACGAAATCGGAAAGAAGCACGAAACCGGAAAGAGGAAAACTCAAAGGGGCCGGGCGTGAGACGCCATTGGACAGCCGCGTCTCCTGTTTCAATTTTTGCTTCTTTTCCTCCTTAGGATTTGTTTTGGATTTGGTACTTCGGATTTCGGATGTCAATCTCCCTCTTGTGTCGCCCTTCGCACCTCGAATCGCGCCCTTCCCCCCGAGCCCTGATTCTTGGATCACCTGCCCGGCTGCCCGCACCCAGTAGCGCGATGTCGCCCGTCGGGTCTTTCAGCTCGATCACCCACCGCTTGTTGATCGTGTGGAAGTGGTCGGCGGGCCAGACGCCGAGGTGCCGGCCCCAGACGGAGCTCGTGGTCGAGACGAGGCTGTCGTTGTCCCCCTCGGCGTCGTAGACGATCCGGTACGCCGGCAGCGCGCGAACGGCGGGATCTTGTGCCACGGGCGGGCGGGCGCCGACGGAGAAATATTTCACGCCGGAAGCGCGTCGGGGATTTCCTCGTTAAAGCGGCAGCAGCTGGTCGTCAGGTCGTGCCCGCCCTGGGTGTCGAGGCCGAGGAAGTTGAGGAACTTGTACGCGCCGAGGCGGTTGGCGAGGTGCTTCAGGCACCAGTTGGCGAACGGGCTGCCGCGGTGCGGGCTGGTGACGGTGAGCAGGGCCGCCACGCGGTCGTCCATTCCGAGCTTGCTGATCATGTACCGCGTCGAGACCGCCCATCGAGTGGCCGATCACGATCACCTTGCCGCCGGCGCTCGAGCAGTCGCGGCGGCGGAGGATCGTCGCCTTGAGCTGGCGGGCCCGCGTGGCGATGCCGGCGGTCGGGTGCACGCGCGAGACGATCAGCGGGTGCCCCCGGGCGGCGATCGCGTGGTCGATCCCGCGGAAGTAGCTCAGCTGGATCGGCCCGGCCTGCAGCCCGCCGAACCCGAACATGCCGTGATGGAGGACGACCGGGATCATGTGCGGGGGACTCTACCGTAGGAGGGCCTTTGGTTAAACGACGCTACCGTTACACGACGGGACGCGGTCGGGTGGAACGGGAAAAAGTTGAACCACGGAGACACGGAGACACGGAGGGAAGACGGAGGAAGGTGAAGACCGAGGATGGCAGATTACAAGTTGGAGGAAGCCGACGACGTGACGCGACCGCCTATCGTCTTCCTCCGTCCTCCACCCCCCCATCTTCGATCCTCGTCCTCCGTCTTCACTCCGTGTCTCCGTGTCTCCGTGGTTCAACTTCATTCGGTGCGAACCGGCTTCAAAAACTGCCCCGCCGCCAGTACACTCCCTCGGTTTTTGTCCGAAGTCCGTTCCCCCAGATTGACACCGCCCCATGCCCAGCCGCACCGACATCCACAGCATCCTCATCATCGGCTCCGGCCCGATCGTCATCGGGCAGGGCGTCGAGTTCGACTACTCCGGCGTGCAGGCGTGCCGCCGCTGCGCGAGGAGGGGTACCGCCTCGTCCTGATCAACAGCAACCCAGCGACGATCATGACCGACCCGGAGTTCGCCGACGCCACCTACATCGAGCCGATCACGCCCGAGGCGGTCGAGAAGATCCCGGCGCGAGAAGCGCAAGGCACGCCGGTCGACGCCGTGCTCCCCACGCTCGGCGGGCAAACCGGCCTGAACACCGCCATGGCCTGCTTCGACCGCGGCATCTTCACGAAGTACGGCGTGCAGATGATCGGCGCCAACCGCGACGCGATCCACCGCGGCGAGGACCGCCAGGTCTTCAAAGACCTCATGCTCCAGATCGGCCTGAAGGTGCCGCGCAGCGGCGTCGTGCACACGCTCGACGACGCCCGCAAGGTCCTGGACGACATCGGCCTGCTGCTCATCATCCGCCCCGCGTTCACGCTCGGCGGGACCGGGGGCGGGATCGCCTACAACGTCGAAGAGTTCGAGAAGATCGTCCAGAGCGGCCTGGACGCCTCCCCCGTCACCGAGGTGCTCGTCGAGCAGTCGGTGATTGGCTGGAAGGAATACGAGATGGAGGTGATGCGCGACAAGAACGACAACGTCGTCATCATCTGCTCGATCGAGAACTTCGACCCGATGGGCGTCCACACCGGCGACAGCATCACCGTCGCGCGATCCAGACGCTGACCGACAAGGAATACCAGCGGATGCGCGACGCGAGCATCGCCGTCATCCGCGCCGTCGGCGTCGAGACCGGCGGGAGCAACATCCAGTTCGGCATCAACCCCGACAACGGCGACATGGTCGTCATCGAGATGAACCCCGCGTCTCGCGATCGTCGGCGCTCGCGTCAAAGGCGACGGGCTACCCGATTGCGAAATTGGCAGCAAAACTAGCGGTAGGCTACACGCTGGACGAACTCCCCAACTACATCACGAGTCGTCGCATCGACGCGGGGGTCGGGCGCGTGGTCACCTCCGGTGACCATGGTGGAGCGCGGGCAACGACAGCACGAAAAGCCAAAACCCCAACGACAGCGGTCTGCACCCGCGCGCGAAGTACGACCAGTGGACGATTGCCGCCTGCTTCGAGCCCACGATCGACTACTGCGTCATCAAAATCCCCGCTGGACGTTCGAGAAATTCCCCGACGCCGACGAGACGCTCACCACGCAGATGAAGAGCGTCGGCGAGGCGATGGCGATCGGCCGGACGTTCAAGGAGGCCCTGCAGAAGGGCATCCGCAGCATGGAGGTGAAGCGGTTCGGCTTCGGCCTCGACAAGTACGACAAGTGGCTCAATGCGCAGAAGGGGTCAGGGGTCAAGGGTCAGGAGTCAGGTAAGGCCGGGAGCGGGCACGGCTCGCCGCTGTCGCCGCCCCCCACCGCCCGCGCCGACGTGATGGCGGGGACGCCGAACCCGCAGGTCGAGGATTCGTCGGACAAGACCACGCAGGGCGAGAGCCTCGACGGGGGAGTGGCCGATCCCGACGGCAAGCTCCGCCGCAAGTTGGCCGTCCCCAGCCAGGGGCGGATCTACTACATCCGCTACGCGCTGATCATGGGCTGGACCGTCGAGCAGATCCACGACCTGACGAACGTCGATCCGTGGTTCCTGGGCGCAGATGAAGGAATTGGTGGAGTTCGAGTCAGAACTGTACGTGTTCGGATCGACGCTGACCCAAGCGGGAAGGGCCGAGCGGAAAAAAGAGCAGTTGATCAATCTGGAAGTCATGGACGGCCTCCTTAGGAAGGCGAAGCAGTTAGGCTATTCGGACGTCCAACTGAGCAACTTGCTGAACGAGAAGCCAAGATTGGGTTCGGGAGCGTACTTCGGGAGTTGAAGATCTCCCGTCTACAAACTCGTCGACACCCGCGCCGCCGAGTTCGAGGCCGCGACGCCCTACTACTACTCGACGTACGAGACGCCCTTCGTCAATACAGCGACGAAGCGACGGGGGACGCAGCGACGAAGGAAAGGAAGTTCCGGCTCTTCCTTCTCCGTCGCTTCGTCGCTTCGTCCCTCCGTCGCTTCCTCCGAAGACGAGATCCGCCTGACCGACCGCCCGAAGGTGATCATCATCGGCGGCGGCCCGAACCGGATTGGCCAGGGATCGAGTTCGACTACTGCTGCGTGCAGGCCGCCTTTGCCTGCCGCGAGCTGGGGTACGAGTCGGTGATGATCAACTCCAACCCGGGAGACGGTCAGCACCGACTACGACACGAGCGACCTGCTCTTCTTCGAGCCGCTGACGCACGAGGACATTCTGAATATCTGTGAACGCCTTAATGGGGGACCGTTCAGAGCGACGGAGCGACGAAGGCACGAAGCGACGAAGGGGAAGGCGGACGGTTCCTCCTCCCTTCGTCGCTCCGTCGCTCCGTCGCTCCGTCGCTGAATTTAGTAAAGGGCGTCATCGTGCAGTTCGGCGGGCAGAACCCGCGCGGGCTCCACGAGGCGGGCGTGCCGCTGCTCGGCACGTCGATCGACTCGCTCGATGCCGCCGGGGACCGCGAGCAGTTCCGCGATTTACTCAAGAAGCTCAACCTGCGCCAGCCGGAGAACGGGATCGCCCGCAGCGCCGAGGACGCGGCGGATCGCCAAGGAGATCGGCTACCCCGTGCTCGTCCGCCCCAGCTTCGTGCTCGGCGGGGCGCGCGATGGAGATCGTCTACGGCGAGGATCAGCTCAACTACTACATGACCCACGCCGTCGACGCGTCCACGATCGGCGACGCGCCGATCCTCGTCGACAAGTTCCTCGACGCCGCCACCGAGGTGGACGTGGACTGCTTGGCCGACTTCGAGCCAAAGGATGAAGGCGGAAGGATGAAGGATGAAGGGGGAGCCGATTCATCCTCCAGCCCTCATCCTTCATCCTTGGCGCAGGCGATCGTGATCGGCGTGATGGAGCACATCGAGGAGGCCGGCATCCACAGCGGCGACAGCGCCTGCTCGTTGCCGCCGTACTCGCTGTCGAAGGAGATCGTCGAGCGGCTGAAGGACCAGACGCGCTGCTGGCGCGAGGCGCGCGCGTCCGCGGGCTGATGAACGTGCAGTACGCGATCAAGGACGGCGAGATCTACGTGATCGAGGTGAACCCGCGTGCCAGCCGCACCGTGCCGTTCGTCGGCAAGGCGCGCACGGCAAGCCGTGGGCGAAGATCGCGGCGAAGGTGATGACCGGCAAACGCTGAAGGAACTCGGCGTGGTCGAGCCGGCCGCCGCCGAAGCACATCAGCGTGAAGGAGGTCGTCTTCCTGTTCAGCAAGTTCCCGGGCGTCGACGTGATCCTCGGCCCGGAGATGCGCAGCACCGGCGAGGTGATGGGCATCGACGCCACGTTCGAGATGGCCTTCGCCAAGGCCCAGATCGCGGCCGGCACCGTGCTGCCGACGAAGGGGACGGTCTTCATCAGCGTCCGCGACGACGATCACGAAGACGTCGTGCCGGTGGCGGCGATGCTCGCCAAGGCGGGCTTCGAGATCATCGCGAGCAACGGCACGTTCAAGACGCTGGCGCGGCACGACATCCCGGCCGTCCGCATCCCCAAACTGGCGGAGGGCCGGCCGAACATCAAGGACTACATCAAGAACGGCAAGGTCCAGCTCATCGTCAACACGCCGACGAAAAAGGGCCCGCAGACGGACGAGGGGAAGATCCGCGGAATGGCGATCCTGAACAAGGTGCCCAATCGTCACCACGATCACCGCGCCACCGCCGCGGCCAAGGCGATCCTGGCGATGCAAAGCAAGGAGTGGGACGTGAAGCCGCTGCAGGCGTACTTTGAGAATCCTCAATGACCGAATCACCAATGACAATGACCGAGCGGCGGCGGCACTCATTAGGGCTTGGTCATTTGGGCTTGGTCACGCCTGGTCGATTCGCCCCTTGCCCCGCTCGCACGACGCGCGGTCCGTTCGCTCACCAACGAAAGCGACCGCCCCTACCCAGCGCCACTTTCGCTATGAACGGTGCGATTCGTATAGGGACGACGGCGGGCGCGCGAGCCGCGGGTCGCCGCCGTCCCAATGTTTCAGTTTCCCAGCATCCTGATCGACAAGTTCCTCGACGCCGCGACGGAGGTGGATGTCGATTGCCTGGCCGACTTCGAGCCCGATACCGGCACCTTCACTGACGACGATCTGGGCAACGGCCAAGCGATCATCATCGGCGTAATGGAACACATCGAGGAGGCGGGGATCCATTCGGGTGACAGCGCGTGCGCGCTGCCGCCGTACTCGCTCGGGCCAACGATGGTCCTGAAACTGAAGCAGCAGACCCGCGCCCTCGCCCAAGCCCTCCGCGTCCGCGGCCTCATGAACGTGCAGTACGCGATCCGCGACAGCGAGATCTACGTCATCGAGGTCAACCCGCGGGCGAGCCGAACCGTGCCGTTCGTCGGCAAGGCGACCGGCGTCCCCTGGGCGAAGATCGCGGCCAAGGTGATGGCCGGCAAGACGCTGGCGGAGCTCGGCGTGACGGAACAGCCGGACCCGGCCCACACGAGCGTCAAAGAGTCGGTCTTCCCGTTCACCAAGTTCCCCGGCGTCGACGTGATCCTCGGGCCGGAGATGCGCAGCACGGGCGAAGTGATGGGCATCGACCGCGACTTCCCGATGGCCTTCGCCAAGGCCCAGCTCGCGGCCGGCACGCTGCTGCCGACCAGGGGCACGGTCTTTATCAGCGTCCGCGACGGCGACAAGGACGCGATCATCCCCGTCGCCCGGATGCTGGCCGACAGCGGATTCGAGATCATCTCGACCAGCGGCACGTACGCCGCCCTGGCCCGGCACGACATCCCCGCCACCCGCATCAGCAAGCTGTCGGAGGGCCGGCCGAACATCAAAGACTACATCAAGAACGGCAAGGTCCACCTGATCGTCAACACGCCGACGCGCAAGGGCCCGCAAACGGACGAGGGCAAGATCCGCGCCTTGGCCGTGATCAACAAGGTCCCGATCGTGACCACCGCCACGGGCGCCAACGCCGCGGCTCGGGCCATCCAAGCCATGCAGGCCAACGACTGGGACGTGCGGCCGTTGCAGGATTACTTCTCGTGCCCGAAGGGATAAGAGGGAGAGTTCCGTCCGCGAGAACGCGAAGGAAACCAATGCGAGTAACAAGGAGAAGGATCGGAGCTGACGCAAGCTCCGACCCTTCTTTTCATTTTCTCGTCTTCGCTCTTCCTTAGCGTCCCTTAGCGTGCTTCGCGGACAACCTCTTCTTCCGCGTCCCTTCGTGTCCTTCGCGGATAATCCCTCTTCAGTTCGACAGCACCTGCAGCAGTTCCTCCAACTGTGGCTTCTGCGGGTCGTCGGGGTTGGTCTGGAGGTAGCGGTCGAGCCAAATCGAGGCGGGCTGGGCCAGGCCGCAGCGAGCGAGGACCAGGCCGAGGTCGCGCTGGAGGTGGTTCTGCTCGGGCCAGAGGAGCATCTCCATCTCGAGCACGGCGGCGACGTCGTTGTAGTGGCCGGCGGAGCCGAACACGTTCAGCAGGTTCTGGAGCATGCGCGTCAGCCAGTGACGGTTTGACGCGGGGCGGAGCATCTCCTCCGACCACTCGACCTCGGGGCCGAACATCTCCTGCATGCGCTCGTGCGCCTCCTCGCCGGTGAGCAGGCGCCCGCCGGCGAACGGGTCGACGAGGATCGGCGCGTGGCCGTCCTGCACGCCGACGAGGAAGTGGCCCGGCAGGCCCACGCCCCACGTCCGCAGGCCGAGGCGCTCGGCGACGATCTTGTAGAGGAGGCTCAGCGTGATCGGCAGGCCCTTCTTGGTCTCGAGCACGCCGGGCAGGTAGCTGTTGGACGGGTTGTAGTAGTCGTCGGTGTTGCCGCGGAAGCCTTTCTCCTCGAACAGGAACTCGTGCAGGTGGGCCATGACCGCCTGCGGCTGGTGGCCGCGGACGCGGGCGCGGACGGCGTCGACGTAGCCTTGGAGCGTCGCGTCGACGGTCGCGGGGTCGACCTCCTCCATCTGGTGCATCGCCACGGCGATCGCGCCCTGCAACAGCGAGTCGGACGAGTCGAGCGTCGGGAGCTGCCGCCGGAGCAGGTCAAAGGCGGCGGGCGAGCAACACATTGGCAGTTTGGGGCTCATGGACAACACTCACCGTAAGTAGCTCCGGCCGCTTCAACCGGTCATCGACCGAACGTATGGCGAGAATGCACAAACCGTGCCACGGCAAGTCGCCCTCTGCGGGCCCGGCCGACCCGCGCCGGCGCGGGTCGTGCGGGCGGTATCGGTCATGCGTGCGCGAGCGGTTTTGCGTCCGACGCCAGGGCCCGGCGCCAGAACCGGTGCAGGCTCCGCGCGAGTTGGATCACCTCCGCCCGCTTGAGCCGGCCGATCGCCACGTCGCCGGACAGCCCGAGCCATTCGATCGCCCGCTCGGCGGCCCGCGGGCAGGCCCGCGTGTCGGCCAAAACGTCCCGCAGCGGGCGGTGCGGCGCGAGGTGTTGTCGCGTCGTCAGGTCGCGAAGAAGCGTCTCCGCGTCCGCGAGAAATGCGCCGCGCGTGCCGATCACCGTCATGCTCGTTTTCTCCTGCCCTGTCACCCGTTTTCATCATAGGCGCGGCCGTTTTGTGACATCAAACACACGCGGATCGATTGATCGGCGCGGCGCCGCGTGCGGGTTCTGACCCGTGGCCACGGCGGGCAAGCCCGCCGGCTACATCGGATTCGTGGCGTCGAAGGGACATGCGCCCGGAGCGCGCGACGCGCGGCGAACTTTACAGGGTCGCCTGGGGGCCCTAGTCTGGCCGGCGCCCCATGGAGATCCTGCTGTCGATCACGTTGTTCGTCGCGTTCGGCGCGGCGTTCGTCTTCCTGAACCTGCTCGCGGGGTCGATCGCGCGCCCGCACCTGCCCAACCCGGAGAAGGCGGCGGTCTACGAGTGCGGCGAGCCGACGATCGGCGCGGGGTGGGTGCAGTTCGACTTGCGCTTCTACATCGTCGCGCTCGTGTTCCTCGTGTTCGACGTGGAGGTCGCGCTCTTCTACCCCTGGGCCGTCGCCTACGGCAGCGCGCACGAGTTGGCGGCGCAGATCCCGGGCGCGACGGTCACGAGCCTGCGCACGGTCGCACTCGTCGACATGCTCTTCTTCTTCGGCGTGCTGCTCGTCGGCTTCGCCTACCTCTGGCGCTTCGGCTACCTCGACTGGGTGCGCTCGGCCGCCACCACGAGCGTCCACGCCCGCTACCGCCCCGGGTTCGACCTGAGCCGCGAGGCGCGGTCGGACCGGCCGGGGTGAAGGGAAGAGGTGGTTGGGTGGTGGAGTGGTGGCGTGGTTGAGTTGGGGGGATCAGCGTCTAGATCGGCAGCCGGACCTTGCTTCGCCGCATGCATCCGACGCACGACGCGAATGCGACGCGTGTTCGCGCGTATAAGCCTGTGGGCTGCACCGGCATTCGTTGCCGCTCGCCGCCGGAACGGAATCCCGTCACCATCGTATGAAATGCCGTGCCGGCGTGTGCCGGGGCGGTGTTGCCGACACGTCCGTCCGCTTACCTCGGGAGGGCCATGCGCATCCTGCCAGCCGCAACCGTCGTCTGTTCCGCCCTGCTGCTCGCGTCGCCGCCGCCGTCACGCGGGCAGGACGCGACGGCCCCCGCCGCCCGCGCGGACGAGGCCAAGGCAACGCCGGCGGCCGACGCGAAGCCGGACGCGCACGGCTGGGTCGACCTCTTCAACGGCAAGGACCTCGCCGGCTGGACCCAGCGCGGCGGCAAGGCGAAGTACCGCGTCGAGGGGGACTCGATCGTCGGCACGACCGCGCCGAACACGCCCAACAGCTTCCTCTGCACCGAGAAGGACTACGGCGACTTCATCCTCGAGCTCGAGTTCAAGGTCGACCCGAAGATGAACAGCGGCGTGCAGATCCGCAGCCAGATCTTCGACGAGCCCAAGACGCTCGAGCACGACGGCAAGCAGATCAAGATCGCCGCGGGCCGTGTCCACGGTTATCAGGTGGAGATCGACCCCGGCGCCCGCGCCTGGACCGGCGGCATCTACGACGAGGGCCGCCGCGGGTGGCTCGACGACCACAAGGACAACCCCGCCGCCCGCGAGGCGTTCAAGAACGGTCAGTGGAACAAGTTCCGCGTCGAGTGCAACGGCGACTCGATCAAGACCTACGTCAACGGCGTGCCCGCCGCCGACCTGAAGGACGCGATGACGCCCAAGGGGTTCATCGCGCTGCAGGTCCACAGCATCGGCAAGGACCAGAAGGAGCCGATGGAGGTCGCTTGGCGCAACATCCGCATTCAGGAACTGAAGTAGGCGCCGCGAGATGCAGATGCCAGTGGCGACGGGCGAACCTCCGGGTTCGTCCGTCGGCCTTTTCGGCAACGCTGTTTCGCGTCGCGCGAGACGTCGCCGCGTGCGCGGCGCGCGACCGTTTGTCGACGTCACGCCACACCCCCGTCCCCTTCGCCGCGCGCGGGGAGACGCTTGGCGGACGGCGCGATATCTCAGTTCTTTGCCGCAGACGCGTCTTCAGTCGTTCATCAGGACACGGTATAGCTGAGCGCATGAACCGCCCCACCCGCGCGACCACATCGGCGTTCCTCCTCGTCGTTCTGCTCCCACTTGCCGCCCGGGCGGCGGGCACGCTGTCGAACGACGCGTACCGCGTCGACCTCGCGGACGACCGCTCGGTCACCGTTACCGCCAAAGACGGGGCGAAACAGGTCTTCCGGCCGGAGTTCACGGTCCTGCACCGCGTCGGCGATCCGGGCGTCCAGTACGCGATGAACGGGTCGGTCAACGCGCCGATCCCGCAGTGGCGGTCGGCCGAGCAGGCGACGCTCGGCAAGCCGACGTGGAACCACTTCAAGTCCGGGCACAACGTCGTCCTGAAGGCCGAGCGGGCGGCGCTCGCGGGCGGCCGCGTCGCGTGGTCGTTCGCGCCGCACGCGAAGTTCCGGCTGAGCGCGGAGCTGACGCTGCCCGCCGGGTCGGGCGAGCCGGTCGTCGCGTGGGCGCTGGAGCCGCTGGAGGCGGGGTACTACTCGGCCGGCTACACCGGCGCGCCCGAGGTGCCGCCGGGCGAGGCCGACTTCGTCTGGCAGCCGCCCGTCTGGCAGGAGAAGCGGTTCCCGACCGAGGCGTTCCTGTCGACCGAGATGATGGCGCTGACGCCGCTCACGCTCGTCGTGAAGGGCGGCGTCGCGACGAACTACCGTCTACCTGAAGCCGGACTACATCACGAAGGAGGGCGACCCGTACCACCGGTACAACCAGCTTTACCTCAACCACGTCTGGCCGCACATCGCGCTGCTGACGGACTACCTGTTTACCGATGCGCTGGCGAAGTCCGGCGGACGCGTGAACTTCCCGTCGCGGTACGCGCAGGGGTACGTGTACCTCCAGAGCAAGGTCTACGGCGACCGCCCCGGCACGTTCTACGGCGACGCGAACGTGCGGCCGTACCTGCCCAAGGGCCTCGTCACGACCGACACCGTGCAGGCGAACTACGTCGCCGGCTACGGCAACGGCAACCTCTACGTCGCGCTGATGAACCAGTCGCCGCGCCAGGCGAACGTCACGCTCACGCTCGACGCGAAGCGGCTGAACCTCGACCCGTCGCGCGAGCACGCCGCCCGCGTCTGGCGCGACAACGAGCCGGCCGGCAAGATCGTGTTGAAAGGCGGCAAGGCGACGGTGCCCCTCAGCGCCCACGGCATCACCGCGCTCGCCATCGACGGCATCACGGCCGCCCCGACGTTCCAGCCGAAGCTGTTCGACGCGGCGGCCAAACCCCTGACCGCCGAGAGCCACAAGACGGCCGGGTGGCCGTTGGGGAAGGCGCACGGCATGCTCCTGTCGTTCGGCCGCGGCCTGACCAGCGGCTACGTCTGGCTCGACGCGGGCGAGAAGCAGGCGAGGGCCGCGACGCTGAAGTACCGGGTCGACGACGGCGAGCCGCGGGAGATCACCGACGACAAGTACCCGTTCGAGTTCAGCCTCCCGCTCTCGGACGACGTGAAGTCGCTCGCCTGGACGGTGGAAGCGCAGTCGTCCGACGGCAACGTGGTGCGGACGCCGGAAGTGCGGCTGGGAAGGTGAGTGTTGCGCCGCACCGTCTCCGTCACCGCGACAGGCGAGATGCCGCACGCAGCGCGGCGGCGACCACGGTAACCTAGTGCTGCGTCACGCGTCGAATGACGAATTGTGTCCTCCCTCTTCCCAGTACGCTGGGGAGAGGGCGGGGCAGAGGGGTTCTCGCAGCCGACGTCCCAGCATGTGGCCTTGCCGCTCGCGCGAGCCCCTCTCCCCCTGCCCTCTCCCCGGAGTACCGGGAAGAGGGGGATGGTCACTCGTCAATCGAGGTGTGACGGATCACCAGGCTACTTCATGAGGTGACCGCATGCGCCTGACCTGCTTCCTGCTTCTCCTCTCCCTGCTCGTCCCGCTGACGGCCCACGCCGAGGTCACCGTCGACGCCGACTTCCCCGGCGGCAACGGCATCGTCCAGAGGATCGAGGGGGACGACGTCTACCTCTACCCGGACCTGCGCGACACGCAGGGCCCGTGGTTCTACTGGTGCGTCCGCGTCCGCGGCGCCGCCGGGCGGACGCTGACGTTCCACCTCACGCGGTACAACCCCGTCGGCGTGCGCGGGCCGGCCGTCTCGACGGACGAGGGGAACACGTGGCGGTGGCTCGGGAAGGAGTCGGGCGACGCCAAAACCTTCCGGTATACGTTCGACGCGGACGCCGCCGACGTGCGGTTCGGCTTCGGCATGACCTACACGAGCGTCGCGCTCGACCGCTTCCTGAAGGCCCTGCCCGCCGGCGCGCCCGTGCGGCGGGACACGCTGTGCCGGAGCCGCGCGGGGCGCAGCGTTCCGATGCTGCGCATCGGGGAGGTCGACGGCGAGCCGCGCCACCGCGTGCTGTTCACGGCCCGCCACCACGCGTGCGAGATGATGGCGAGCTACGCCATCGAGGGGATCATCGACGGCGTGCTCGCCGACGACGATGCCGGCCGCTGGCTGCGGGCGAACGTGGAGGTGCTCGTCATCCCGATCGTCGACTTCGACGGCGTCGAGGCCGGCGACCAGGGGAAGAACCGCAAGCCGCGCGACCACAACCGCGACTACGTCGGCGACAGTATTTACCCGGAGACGGCGGCCATCCGGAAACTCGTGCCGGAATGGTCGGGCGGCAAGCTCGTGGCGGCGTTCGACCTGCACTGCCCGTGGATTCGCGGCGGCCCGTCCAACGAGACGATCTACCAGGTCGGTTCTGGCGATCCCGCGGTGTGGGCCGAGCAACAACGGTTCGCGGCGATGCTCGAGCGCGCCCGTCGCGGGCCGCTCGCCTACCGCGCCAAGGACGACCTGCCGTTCGGCACCGCGTGGAACACGGCGACCTGCCGTTCGACACCGCGTGGAACACGGCGGCGAACTACAAGCTGGGGATGTCGAGTTCCCGCTGGGCCGGCGGGCTGCCGGGCGTGCGGCTGGCGAGCGGGTTCGAGATCCCCTACGCCAACGCCGCCGGCGGCGCGGTAACCGCCGAGAGCGCCCGCGCGTTCGGCCGTGACGTGGCGGCGGCGTTGAAGGAATATCTGGGGACGCTTCCGGAGGCGGCGGCGGAATAGACTGACGCGGACGCGGGGGAGCGCATCGTCCGGGAGCAGTAGCGCCGTCTGCGCCCGATCGGCAGAATCATAATCGGTTGGCAGCTCTTCATTTAGCCGGCTCGCTTGCGAGCCGCGTCTCAGTGCGCGGCGCTCGCGTGGGTTCCAGAGCCTTCCGCGCCTGTCGTCGCGGTAGGCAATCTCGCGCCGGCCGATGTGTCCTATGCCACTCGGTCCGCTGACGCGGCGAACCCGCAAGCGCCCGCCGCGCGTCTCTCCCGTTGGCTGCACCGTTGCGGCGCGCCGTGCCGTCCCGAGACACTCCGGTTCCTTCCGTTGGATGCTGAACCGAGCGTCGCACGGACGGGGTCCACGCACGTCGACTCCTCGATGCACATCTTCACCAGCCGACGTCGCCGCAGAATTTAAATTCAGCGACGGGGAAGAAATCGAGGCCGCCCCGCAACAGTAGTTCGGACGCTAAGCATTTCGGCGGCCGGAGGTCCGTGATCACGCAGGCGAACCCATCCATTGACGACCGCGCCGCGACGGCCGAGGCCACCTTTGGGTCGCTCGTGCGGTCGCTGGGGCTGCTCAAGCGCGTGATGGAGCCGTACTTCGGGCGATTCGGCCTCAGCGGCTCACAGTGGAGCGTGCTGCGGACGCTGCACCGGGCCGAGCAGGAGGGGGAGGCGGAACTGCGGCTGTCGGACCTCGGCGGCCGGCTGATCGTCCGCCCGCCGAGCGTGACGGGCGTGGTCGACCGGCTCGAGCGGACCGGAAAAGTGAGCCGCCGGGCGTCGTCGCGGGACCATCGCGTGAAGTTCGTGTGCCTGACCGACGAGGGCCGGCGACTCGTCCAACGCGTGCTGCGGCACCACCCGGCGCAGATCCGGCTCGTGCTCGGCGGGCTCGACGCGGGCGAGCAGCGCGAACTGGGAAATCTGCTCGGCCGGCTCGAGCCGCACCTATCGTCCTTGGCCGCCGAACCGGGCGAAGGCGCGCCGAGTTGATGGCCGGCGGACCGGAGACGCGCGCGGGTGGCACTTGATCGCCGCGGGCGGAAGCCGGCTGGTCTTACGTGCGAACACCGGCGGGCCCGCGGCCATGAGGTGGCATCGACGCTGTTCGACGATGCCGGGCGACTCAGAACGAACGGACGATGCGGCGGCGCCGGCGCTTCAATCGGATGCCGGCCCGCGCGTGGAGCGAACATGAAACAGTGGACGAAACGCCTCGTGATCCTGCTCGTGGCGGCCGGCCTGCTGGCCGGGTGCCTCGCGTGGTACGTCGGGCGGGACGCGGGTGGCGAGGTCGCGCTCCGCACGGCGCCGGTCACGCGGACCGAGCTCGTGGCCGGCATCAGCGCGACCGGCACGGTGGAGCCGGAGGAACTGATCGACATCGGCGCGCAGGTGGCCGGGCAGATCCTCTCGTTCGGCAACGACGCGGCGGGCAAGCCGATCGACTACGGGTCGAACGTGCGGGCGGGGATGACGCTCGCGCAGATCGACGACACGATCTACACTGCCGACGTCACGACCGCCCGCGCGCAGCTCGATCAGCAGAAGGCCGGCGTGACGCGCGCCGAGGCGGACCTCCAGCAGATGCAGGCCCGGCTCTACCAGGCGCGGCGCGACTGGGAGCGGGCGCAGAAGCTCGGGCCGTCCGACGCGCTGGCGCAGGCGAGCTACGACGAGTACCAGGCGCTGTTCGTGCAGGCGCAGTCGAACGTCACGATCGGCGAGGCGTCGATCGTGCAGGCCAAGGCGGCGGTCGAGCAGGCCGAGGCGACGCTGAAGCGCGCGACGCGCAACCTCGGGTACACGGTCATCAAGAGCCCGGTCGACGGCGTGATCATCGACCGTCGGGTGAACATCGGGCAGACCGTCGTCGCCAGCCTCAACGCGCCGAGCCTGTTCCTGATCGCCAAGGACCTGCGCCGGATGCAGGTGTGGGTCGCGGTGAACGAGGCGGACGTCGGCAGCATCTACCCTGGCCAGCCGGTGACGTTCACGGTCGACGCGTTCCCCGGCGAGTCGTTCGGCGGCGAGGTGAACAAGGTGCGGCTCAACGCGGCGATGACGCAGAACGTCGTGACGTACACCGTCGAGGTCAACACCGACAACTCCAGTGGCCGGCTGCTGCCGTACCTGACGGCCAACGTGCAGTTCGAGGTCGGCCGCCGCGCCGACGTGCTGACCGTGCCCAACGCCGCCCTGCGGTATGCGCCGCAACCCGAGCAGGTCGCCCCGGACGTGCGCGACGCGTTCGTCGCCGCGCAAGTTGAGGCCGATGGCGGCCCCGGCGGCGGCGGCGGCGGCCGGGGCGAGCGCGGCGGCCCCGGCCGCAGCGGCGGCGGCGACGCACCGGCCGCCGGGCGCGCGCGGGCCGCGGTGGCCGCCCGCCGGCAACACCGCCGGCGCCACCACCCGCCCCGCCGCCGACGGCGCCACCACGACCCCGGCCGCCCGGCCCGCGGCCGACGTGTTCCGCCCCGGCACGCTCTGGGTGCGCGACGGCGAGTTCGTCCGCCCGGTCACCGTCCGCGCCGGCCTCACCGACGCGATCCTCACCGAGGTGACCGGCGAGGGTCTGAACGAGGGCACCGAGGTCGTGATCGGCGAGGACCAGCCCAGCGCCGGCGGCGCGCCCGCGAACACCAACCCGTTCGCGCCCTCGATCCGGCGCCGCGGCCCCCGCTAACGTCCGGCGGCGCGGTCGCACGTCAGCGACCGCGCGGACGGCTTCGGTCTCCCGCGCGAGGCACGTACGACTATGGAACTGATCGAGCTCCGCGACATCCACAAGACCTACGACCTCGGCGAGGTGAAGGTCCCCGTCCTGAAGGGCGTCTCGCTCGTCGTCGGCCGGGGCGAACTCGTGGCGCTCATGGGCACGAGCGGGTCGGGCAAGAGCACGCTGATGAACATCCTCGGCTGCCTCGACCACCCGACGAGCGGCGAGTACTGGCTCGACGGCCGCGAGGTCTCGAAGCTCTCGCCCGACGAGCGGGCGGCCGAGCGCAACAGCAAGATCGGCTTCGTGTTCCAGAACTTCAACCTGCTCGCCCGCACGAGCGCCCTGGAGAACGTGATGATGCCGCTGTCGTACGCCAGCGGGTCGATCTCCGACCGCGAGGCGCGCAGCCGGGCGCGCGAGCTGCTCGACCGCGTCGGCATCGGCGACCGGGCGCACCACCACCCCTCGCAGCTCTCGGGCGGCCAGCAGCAGCGCGTGGCGATCGCGCGCGCGCTGGTCAACCGCCCATCGATCCTTTTCGCGGACGAGCCGACCGGCAACCTCGACAGCCGGACGAGCGAGGAGGTGCTGTCGATGTTCCAGCGGCTCAACGCCGAGGAGGGGCTGACCATCATCCTCGTCACCCACGACGCCGGAGTCGGCGAGCACGCCAAGCGCGTGATCCGCATGCGCGACGGCCGCATCGAGGCCGGCGCGTTCGACCCGAACCTCCCGGACCAGGGCGGCGGTGGCAGCGTGGACGTATCGACCGGAGGCACGGTGGTACGCGCGTGAGGGAGGCCCCGCGGTCGTGACGAGTGAGGAGTGATGCGTGAAACGTTGCTCAGCGCGAGGATGACAAGTGATTCGTTGAACGCCCGGCCATCGTGAGGAATGATGAGTGATACTAGAAGCGGCCGGCGAGCGATCGGCCGAGATGACGGCCCGGCAGCAGCCGCGGCGGCTCCCCGCTCCGCTTCACGCATCACTCCTCACTCATCACGCACGGGCCGGCGACGCAGGTGAAATGATGATCAACTCGACGACTACATCTGGACGCCCCGGAGGCCCGCGATGACCTTTATGCGCACCCTCCGAACCGCCCTGCGCGCGATGCGCCGCAACGTGATGCGGTCGGTGCTGACGACGCTCGGCATCGTGATCGGCGTCGGCGCGGTGATCGCGATGATGGAGATCGGCCACGGGTCGTCCACCGCGATCCAGAAGACCGTCTCCAGCATGGGCGCCAACAACATCCTGGTGTTCCCCGGGAACTCCGCCCGCGGCGGCGTCAGCTTCGGGGCCGGCAGCTCGGTCACGCTCACGCCCGAGGACGCCGAGGCCGTGCTCCGCGAGTGCCCGGCGATCCGCGCGGTGGCGCCGGTCGTGCGGTCGCGGACGCAGGTCGTCTACGGCAACCGCAACTGGGTGCCGCAGTCGATCTACGGCACGACGCCCGACTTCCTCGACGTCCGCGACTGGCTCCCGCTCGCCGAGGGCGAGCCGTTCGGCGAGCGCGAGGTCCGCAACGGCAGCCAGGTCTGCCTGATCGGCCAGACGATCGTCCGCGAGCTGTTCGACGGCCGCTCGCCGCTCGGCCGCGAGGTGCGGGTCAAGAACGTGTCGTTCAAGGTGATCGGCGTGCTGGCGCCCAAGGGCGCGAACATGATGGGCTCCGACCAGGACGACATCCTGCTCGCCCCGTGGACCGCGATCCGCTCGCGCGTCTCCGGCGACTCGATGCAAAGCGCCAACCAGAGCGCCGCGGCCCCCGCCAGCGGGTCGCAGCAGGTGAACTCGCTCAGCGCGCTCTACCCGAGCAGCGGCGTGCAGCTCTACCCGGTGCCGTCGGCCTCGCAGGCGGCGAACACGCCGCTGCCCGTGCGGTTCTCCAACGTCGACCAGATCGTCGCCGCCGCCGTCAGCGCCGAGCAGGTGCCGGTCGCGATCGAGCAGATGACCGACCTGCTCCGCGAGCGCCACCGCATCGGCCCGGGGCAGCCGGAGGACTTCACGGTGCGCGACCTCGGCGAGATCACGACCGCGCTGTCGTCGACGTCGTCGCTGATGACCAAGCTGCTGCTCTGCGTCGCGATGATCTCGCTCGTGGTCGGCGGCGTGGGGATCATGAACATCATGCTCGTGTCGGTCACCGAGCGGACGCGCGAGATCGGCCTGCGCATGAGCGTCGGCGCGCGGGCCCGCGACATTTTGCGGCAGTTCCTGACCGAGTCGATCATCCTCTGCCTCGCCGGCGGCGCGTGCGGCATCCTGCTCGGATGGCTAACGTCGTACCTCGTCACGCTGCTGCTCGGCTGGCCGACCGAATCGTCCCCCGCCGCCGTCGTGGCGGCCGTGGTCGTCTCGGCGACGGTGGGCGTCGTCTTCGGCTACTACCCGGCGTGGAAGGCCTCGCGGCTCGACCCGATCGAGGCGCTGCGGTACGAGTAGACGTTTCGCGAAACGAGACGCGCGAAAACGTCCCGCGCGAGTGGCAACGTTCGCTCGCGACGCGCCCGCTTCGGCGGGGCGGCACGAAGAGCCTGCGGAGAAAGTCCTCGATGACCCGACCGACGCGCCCCCCGACCAGCACCCGGCTCTCGTCCCGCGCCCGTCTCGCGCTCCTGATGACGCTCGCCCCCGCGACTCTCGCCGGCTGCACCGTCGGCCCCGACTACAAACGCCCTCAGATCGACATGCCCCAAGGCTGGGCCGGCCCCGGCGACGGCGCCGCCACACAACCCAGCAACCCCACCGCCAACGCCGCGGCGATCGCCGCGTGGTGGGCGACGTTCGACGACCCGGTGCTCGACTCGCTCATCGCCCGCGCCGCCGAGTCGAACCTCGACCTGCTCCAGGCCCGCTCGCGCGTCCGCCAGGCCCGCGCCGCCCGCGGCACGGCCCGCGCGGGCCTGTTCCCCTCCGTCGACACCGCCGCCTCCTACCGCCGCACCGGCGGGGGCGACGGCGACGACGACGACGACGATAACAACAACGGCGGCAACGTCGGGATCGACCTCGACGGCGACGGCATCCCCGACACCGTCACCAATCGCGGCGGCGGCTCGTCGTCACGCGGGCGCGACCTGTTCGAGGCGGGCCTCGACGCGTCCTGGGAGATCGACGTCTTCGGCGGCGTCCGGCGCGAGGTCGAGGCGGCCGACGCGGACATCCAGTTCGCCGTCGAGGACGCGCGCGACGTGCTCGTGACGCTCGTCGCCGAGGTGGGCCTGAACTACGTCGACCTCCGCGGGCTGCAGCGCCAGCTCCGCATCGCCACCGACAACCTAGCCGCACAACGCCGCAGCGCCGACCTCACCCTCCGCCGCGCGGCCGGCGGGTTGGTCAGCGGGTTAGACGTGGCCAACGCCGAGGCGCTGGTCGCGTCGACCGAGTCGGAACTGCCGCTGCTGGAGGCGTCGGCGCGGCAGGTGGAGTACGCGCTTGGCGTGCTGCTGGGGCTCGCGCCCGGCGCGCTCGTGGCCGAGTTGTCCACGCCGGGCCCGATCC